>DASRDP010000058.1 GCA_035652535.1 Chloroflexota bacterium | reverse complement strand
CAAAGACATCCAGAAGCAGATCGAATTTCCGAACGCGACCCTTGACCCCCACGGCCGGTTGCGTGTCGGCGCGGCCGTCGGCGTCGGCGACGACGCCCAGGAGCGAGCCGAGGAGCTGGTGCGAAACGGCGTCGACGTGCTCGTCGTCGATACGGCGCACGGCCACTCAGCGAACGTGGTCGAGACGGTGCGGCGGCTGAAGCGCCGCTGTTCGGTTCCCATCATCGCCGGCAACATTGCCACCGGCGCCGCGGCCGATGAGCTGGTCGAAGCGGGCGCCAGCGCGGTCAAGGTCGGCGTTGGCCCAGGGTCCATCTGCACGACGCGCGTGATTACGGGCGTCGGCGTTCCACAGCTCACAGCGATCGACGACTGTGCGCGAGCTATCGCGGGGAGCGGTGTCTCCGTCATCGCCGACGGCGGGATTCGCCTCTCCGGCGACATCGCGAAGGCCATCGCCGCGGGAGCAGACACGGTCATGCTGGGCAGCCTCCTCGCAGGTGTTGACGAGAGCCCCGGCGAAGTCGTGCTGCACCAGGGCGAGCGATTCAAGGAATATCGGGGAATGGGATCCCTCGGCGCCATGCGCGAACGGGGTTACAGTCGCGACCGGTATTTCCAGGAGGGCGTCCAGGGCATGAAGCTCATCGCCGAGGGGATCGAGGGCCAGGTGCCGTATAAAGGGGCGCTCTCAGCCTTGATCTATCAGCTCGTGGGCGGGCTGCGCGCGGCGATGGGCTACATCGGCGCCGCGACGATCGAAGAGTTGAAGACGCGCGCCAGCTTCATCCGTATTTCGACGGCGGCGCTCGACGAAGGCCATCCCCACGACGTCATCATGACGAAGCAAGCCCCCAACTACTGGGGTCGCTGATCCGGGGCGGCGAAATCTCGCGATCGAGACAAGTCGCCGAGCTGGGCATGGAGCTGTTCCAGCGCGCGGCTGAGCACCACGTCCTGTGCGTCGGCCGTCTCCCCCGGTGGTGATTCAACGCTCACGTCCGGACTGACGCCCACGCCGTTGAGCGGCGTGCCGAGCCCAGAGTCGATCCGCAGCGTCGTGACCTGAAGCGCCGCGCCATCGCTCAAGGGAACGACCACGCTCCCGGCCACCGACCCGGCCGTTTGGGAGCCCAGCAGCATCGCCACGCCCTCCTCCTGGAGAGACGCCGCCATGATCTCACCCATGGAGGCCGTGCCGTCGTCGATCAACGCCACGATGGGCTTGCTCCAGATGCGATCGTTTCCAGACATGGCGGTCGTCGTCTGTCCCCGGCGCGATGTCTGCCGGTAGATGGGGCTCTCGTTGGGGAGGAAGTAGCTCGCGATCTCGCTGCCAACGTCGATGCGTCCGCCCGAGTTCCCCCGCAGGTCCAGGACGAGCGCCTTGGCGTCGGCTGCCTCGAACGCCCGCAGATCCGACTGCACGGTGTCCGGGAGGTCTGTTGTCGGGAACCCCTGAATGCGCATGTATGCGACGTCGCCAATCATGCGCGTCTCCACGAGGGGGATGCTCACCTTCGCCCGAGCGACGTCGACGTCCCACTGGCCGTCGGTTTCGGGCCGCTGGATCGTCAGGCGAACGCTCGACCCGGTCTCACCCCGCATGAGCAGCACGGCATCGGAGGCGGGAAGGTCCGCGGCCGGCACCCCGTCGATGGCGATGATCTGGTCGCCGTACGCCAGGCCGGCGTTCGCAGCTGGACTTTCGGGAAACACATATTGGATGGTCAGCGGGCTGCTTCGAAGCCGTGCGCCGATGCCGTCGTAGCGCATGTCGCCGTTGGCCCAGGCCTGGTGATCCTCATACATCTGGCGGGTGAGAAAGCGCGTGTGTCCCTCATCCACGGCGCGAACCATTGCGCGAATTGCTGTGTGCGCGAGGGCGTCGGGCTCCATCTCGTTGGGAGCCGCGGTCCAGAGTGCGCAATACTCTCCGGCGAAGGCCGCCCAGGTGGCGACGGGCGTATTGGCCAGCGACGAGGCGCGCTCGACGCCCGTCTCGCCCGACGCCTCCGGCTCGAGCTTTTCGCGGACCGCGTCCGCGGCCGGGTTCAGCAGTTGGCCCGGCGGCAAACGATCGACGTACAGGAGCGTGAGAAGGTTGAACGCCTCCTCGACGACGCCTAAATCAGATGTGGCCTCGACGTCCGGCGTACAGGCAGTGGACTCCGCGACCGCCGACCTGGGAAGGTACAGGATGAGAAGGAAGACGACGAGGGGGATCAATGTCCGCACGGTGACCGCTCTCGGGGAGGTAGGATTGCCAGACGCCAGCGGGGCGCGGGCATCGCTGTATGATAGACGATTGGACCATTTGGAGCAGGAATCGTGACGAAGCGTTGCCCAGTTTGTCAAACGGAATATGAAAACTGGGTTCGCGTTTGTGCAGATTGCGGGGTCGACATGACGAGCGACGGGTTTCAGAACGACGAGGAATTGGCGTTCGGCCAGACTCTCTCCATCGAGTTCACCTTGCTCTCAGGGGAAACGGTAACCGTCCGCGATACGCTCGAGGAACCGGTCACCGAGGCCACCATTCGCTCCTATGCTGACGAGCTCATCCATCAGATGGGG
This sequence comes from Chloroflexota bacterium, assembly GCA_035652535.1. Lineage (NCBI taxonomy): Bacteria > Bacillati > Chloroflexota > Chloroflexota bacterium. The sequence goes on along the minus strand of DASRDP010000058.1, from coordinate 147,487 downwards.
TCGGACACGGTCCGCACCTTTGCGTATCTGTGGGATGGCGAGTTCTACGTCGACGCCGTCCGCCTGCGAGAGGTTGCGGCCCTCAGCGTGTCCACGGTCCCGCCGGACGAGGACGAAGACGGCGACGACTGGGAAGAGTGATCCGGTCGAGCCGTTCGCCATCGACACCAGTCGCCTCTGGAGGCGCCATTTCCGCCCCCTTCCGTCCGAATGACCTCGTCCTGGTCCTCGACCGGACGGGCAAACACTACATTTTTCGCCTACGCGAGCATGGCGAGTACCACTTTCACCAAGGGGTTGTGCGGCATGACGACATCATTGGAAAGGACGAGGGCGTCCGCTTCCGCACGGGGTTGGGCCGCGACGTGTGGGCGTATCGCCCACGCATGCATGACTATCTGCTGGAGATGCCCCGCCGGAGCGCGATCATCTATCCCAAAGATCTCGCGTTCCTCATCATGTGGGCGGACATCTATCCAGGTGCCCGGGTGCTCGAAGCCGGTGTGGGCTCGGGCGCGCTGGCGATCGCGCTCCTTCGCGCAGTGGGCGCGCAGGGCCAGCTCGTCACCTACGATCTTCGCGACGACATGATCGACCACGCGGCGCGCAACGTCGAGGGCTTTCTCGGACCCACTCCCAACTGGACGCGCCGGCAGCGCGACGTGTACGAGGGGATCGAAGACGGTCCGTTCGACCGGATCGTTCTCGACGTTCCCGACCCTGGGCGCGTCGCTCCCCACGCCCATCGCGCGCTGAGGCCGGGCGGAATCTTCTGTTCGTACGTCCCGAACATCACGCAGGTTGAGGCGACGGTCCACGCGCTGCGCTCGAACGGCGGATTTTCCGAGATCGACACGTTCGAGACGCTCTATCGTCGCTGGGAGTTCCGTGGCGCTACCGCGCGCCCGGTGCGCTCCATGATCAGCCACACCGGATTCCTCACGATCGCGCGCAGGGGCCAGCCCCGCGAGCCGGAGCCGCCCGAGAGTGACGGCAACGACGTGTGATATACTCGTGGCTGCATAGCCGCCGTTGCCCGATGACGACGCGGGGAGGCGTTTTCCGCATCAAGTGACCCGGCCCGTTCGCGCGCCAGAGCGGATGCCGCATCGCGAAGGTCGAAAGGGCGCGCAATAGCTCGTTGCGAGCACCATTTTCTGGGGTTGGCTGACCGCCAGTTTCGCCCCGATTCGATCGGGGGGCCACCTTGGGGTGGTGCTTTTGCATGGGTGGAACCGGGAATGAGAACCTCCGCACCCAACGTCCTCTGGCTGACCCACGGCGAAGCGGAGGGCGACACGAAGCTGAACGCCTTCGACAACGCCCTGATCGCGGCCGGCATCGGCCAGTGGAACCTCGTCAAAGTGACCAGCGTGGCGCCTCGGACCGCGGAGCTGGTGTCCGCCCCGCTCGACATCGAGGCGGGATCCGTCGTGCCGGCGGTCTTGACGTCAGTCCAGAGCGACACACCCGATCAGCTCATCACCGCGTGCGTGGGAATCGGGCTCGGAGCCGGCAGCCACGGGATGATCATGGAGCACTCCGGACCTGGCGGGCCGGAGGATATGGAAGCGGTCGTCAAGCGCATGCTTCACGAGTCGTTCATGCGGCGAGGTCTCGAATTGGAGGAGGTCATCATACGGTCCGTGAGCCACACCGTGGAGCACATCGGTGCGAGCGTCGCCGCCGTAGTCCTCTGGTGGAGGTGACGGATGAAGGGTGTTGGCACCCATCTGGTGCTCGAGCTGTGGGGATGCACCAACCTCAACGCGCCGGAAGTGGTGGACCAGGCGCTGCGCGACATTGTCGAAGCCACCAAGGTCACGCTCCTCGATCTTCGCGTCTACCCCTTCTCCCCAATTGGCGTGACGGGCGTGGCGATCGTCGCCGAGTCCCACATCATGATCCATACCTGGCCGGAACATGGCTACGCCGCCGTCGACGTCTTCACCTGTGGCGAAGAGCGCGACATGGGCGGCGCCATCGAAGCGGTGCGCGAACATTTCTCCCCGGAGCGCATCCAAATGATGCACATCGTCCGCGGCATCGTGGTCGAGTAGCTTGATGGACCTCCTGGGAGAACCTGGCGACTGGTACTTCGAGGCCGAGCGTGGCGGATTCGCTCACGGCATTCGCGTCCGTGAGCGGCTGGCCTCCTTCAACACCGGCTTCCAGGACTTGGAGATCTTGGACACGGAGCCCTTTGGGCGGGTGCTCGTTCTCGATCGCGCCCTCCAAACGTCCGAGTTCGACGAGTTCATGTACCACGAGATGCTGGTCCACGTGCCCCTGATGTCCCATCCAGCGCCCAGGCGAGTGCTGATCGTGGGCGGAGGGGACGGCGGCGCCCTGCGCCACGTCCTCCAGCACCCAAACGTGGACGTCGTCCAGGTCGAGATCGATCGAGCGGTGGTCGACACGTGTCGGGAGTACCTCCCATCGGTGTCCGGCGGCTCCTTTGAGAGCCCGCGCGCTCGCCTCGTCATCGGTGATGGCATCGCCTTTATGCGCGAGAATCCGGCCCAGTTCGACGTGATCATCGTCGACTCGACAGACCCCATCGGCCCCGCTGTCGGATTATTCGGACCCAGCTTTTACGAAGACGTGGCCCGCTCGCTGTGCGACGACGGCCTCCTAGCCGCCCAGAGCAGCTCGCCCCTGTTCATGGCCGACGAGCTGAAGCAGCAGGTGCAGAACATGCGCCGGATCTTCCCCCTCGTGCGCACGTATCTGGGTATCGTTCCCGGGTACCCGGGCAGTCTGTGGAGCTATACCATCGGGTCCAAACGTCATGACCCGACGCGCGTGGCGCGCGAGTCCATTGCCGAGCGGCTCGCCCGCGGGGCGATTCCGACGCGCTACTACACGCCCGATGTCCACCACGCGGCGTTCGCGCTTCCTCCGTTCATCGCAGACATCCTCGAGTAAGCGCGAGCGAGCTGCCGCGTGGACTTCGTCGCCCCCCGCATCGCCTTTCTCGGCGCCACAACGTGTGCGCGTCCGCGCGCGGTGATCATCGGTGCGCCCCTCGACCGGACGGAATCGTTTCGGAGCGGGACCCGCGAAGCGCCGGAGCGAATTCGCGCCGTATCAGACGTGCTTGAGATGTACAGCCCGCTTCTGGGCGCGGATCTGGAGGACGTCGCGCTTGCCGACCTGGGCGACGTCCCCATAGCCGCCGATGACGTGGAATGCGCGCTCGACAAGGTGGCGCAGGCCATCGCATCGGTCGCGCCCGAAGCGGTGCCGATCCTTCTCGGCGGCGAGCACACGGCGACGGTGGGTGCCGTGCGTGGGGCTTTGCGCGTCTTTCCGGACCTGGCCGTCGTCCAGGTCGACGCCCACGCGGACCTTCGCGACGCCTACGCAGGGGAGCGACTGTCCCATGCGACGGTGATGCGGCGCATCGCGGACGCGTTGGGCATGGATCGGATCGTCCAGCTTGGCATCCGCTCCGGAACTCGGGAAGAGTTCGCGCTGGCGCGGCAGTGTCGGCACTCGACGGCTGACCTCGCCATTCCCGCCGGGCTGCGCCGGTGGCTCGCGGATCGCCCACTCTACCTCTCCGTCGACATCGACGTTCTCGATCCGTCGTGCGCCCCGGGGACCGGGTGCCCGGAGCCCGGTGGCGCAACGTTTGCCGAGCTGCTCTCGATGATCCACTCGCTCCGTGGGCTGCGCGTGATCGGCGTCGACGTGATGGAGGTTCTGCCCGCGGCGGACGTGAACGACGTCACGTCCATCGCGGCCGCCAAGCTGGTGCGCGAGTGCGCCATCGCGTTCGCCGGCCCGCCTCGGGGGGAACACTGATGCCGGGCCTGCCCGCTGACCGAATCCAGGCAACCGTCGCGTGCATACTGGGCAACGTCCTCCTCCGGCTTGGAAATTCGGCGACGGGCGTGCTCCTCGGATTGGTGCTCGCCAGCATGAATCGCTCGGGGTCCAGCGTTCGGCCCATCACGATAGGCATTCTGGCCATCAGCTTTTATGCGACGGAGCTGCTGGGCGCACCGGTGTTCGGCGTGTTCAGCGACCGGTACGGCCGACGGATTTTCATGATCGCGGGCCCTGTTTTTGGCGCGGTCGCCATTCAGTTCATCGGCTGGCCGACGGCGCTCGTCGCCTGGCCGGTGGTCCTCGCGCCGATGGTCCTGGGACGGATGCTGGAGGGGTTCTCGACCGCCACCTCTGCTCCGGCCACGCTCAGCTTCCTGACGCGCGAGACGGCCGAATCGCCGGCCGTCCGCGGCCAGGTCATGGCCTGGTACGAGGTGGCGACCGTGGTCGGGATCGGCGGCGGGTTCGTTGCGGGCGGTCTCCTCTGGGACCACATTCGCCTGGGCGCGTTTGTCGCCATCACTGGCGTATACCTCGCCAGCCTCTTCTGCTTCTGGCAGGTCCGCGACCGTGGCTCCCGTCGTCCCGCAGGCGCCCAGGGACTGGGCCAACAGGCTGGCGCGCCCGAGGGGGAGGCGAGTCTGGCTCCTCTCATATCCGTCATGCGGCTGGCGCGGCGCCCGCGGGTGCTCCGATTCGTGCCCGCGTGGCTCGCGGTCAATACGATTATCGGCGTCTGGTTCACCCACTCGACGTTCCAGCTCACCGGCGGGCAGCGATCGGGCCAGGCCCTCGCCGGCGCGTTCAGCGGAACCAGCCTGGGCGGCGCGTTCATCCTGTTCGGCGTGGCGTTCATCGTGGGCGTTGTGCTCTGGGGGCGTGCCCTCGGGACGATGCGGAAGACGACGGTCATGCTTGCAACGGTGGTGGGGATCTTTCTGATCTGCGGAGCCCTACTCGGAATCAACCACATCAACGCCCGCGATCACAGCTGGCTCGGCTGGTTCGTGGCCGTCTTCTTGATCGGTGTCGCGGTCGTGAGCGGGTTCACTCCGGCGGCCCTGGCGTATCTCGCGGACATCTCCGAAGAGACCGTGCGCCAGCGCGGCGCGGTGATGGGTCTCTACTCCGTCATTCTCGGGCTCGGGCAGATGGCGGGCGGCGCGCTCGGATCGCCGTTCGCGGCGGCGGCCGGCGTGGACGGCTTGATCATGGTGACGGCGATCCTCGGCGCAGTCGCCTTCGCGGCGGTCTTCGCGCTCCGTCGGTTCGAGGAGGCCCAGGCGCGCTCGCACGTTCGCCTGTCGATTGAGGCGCCGAGCGCGTCGGCGCCGCCGGTGTCGCTCCAATCGGCGCCTCTCGACGGCCTCGCGTCGCCGCGAAATTCCGATGGCGATCGCGGCAGCCCGCCCCCCGCCGGTGCGCGCGACACGCTTGCCGATAGCAACATTTGACGCGCCACGCCGGCAGCCCGTATACTGCGCAACAAGTTCCATTGAGCGTGACGCGATGATTCGCCGACTGTACGGATATGCATATTACTTTAGTCCGCGGCACGGGGAGGTGCCGGCGGTCAGATAACTCTGATCAACGAGCCCTGTGTCGCAAAAGCAGCCGCCGCCGGCGGGCTGCTTTTTTGTTTGCCCGACGGCGAAGGCAACAGTGGATAACGCAGCACGCGGAGAAATTCGGGAGGATACGGGTGATCATCGTAATGGGCAAGACGGCTACCAGCGAGGACGTCCAGCGCGTCATCGCACGCATCGAGCAAGACGGTTGGCAGGCCGAGGTTTCTCATGGCGCCGAGCGGACCGTGATCGGCGTCATCGGCACCGGTTTCCCGCCCGACTACCAGGAGCACTTCGAAGCGATGCCTGGAGTGGAGTCCGCCACGCGCATCTCCAAGCCCTACAAGCTGGCCAGCCGTGACTTCAAGCCGGTGGACACCGTCATCGACGTCAGTGGCATCCAGATCGGAGGCGGCGATTTCGTGGTGATGGCCGGTCCGTGCTCAGTCGAGAGTCGCGACCACGTCGTTAGCACGGCGCAGGCGGTCGCCGCCCACGGTGCGCGCCTCCTGCGGGGAGGCGCGTTCAAGCCCCGCACGTCGCCCTACAGCTTTCAGGGACTCGGCGAGGAGGGGCTCGAATACCTGGCCGAAGCCCGCGCCAAAAGCGGCCTGCCCGTGATTACCGAGGTGATGGAGCCGGGAGACGTCGACCTCGTCGAGCAGTACACCGACGTGTTCCAGATTGGCACCCGCAACATGCAGAACTTCCCGTTGCTGCGACGGGTGGGTCAGTCACGCAAGCCGGTGATGCTGAAGCGCGGCATGTCCGCCACCATCGAAGAGTGGCTGATGGCGAGCGAGTACATTCTGGCCGAGGGCAACAAGAACGTGATGCTCTGCGAGCGGGGCATCCGCACCTTCGAGACGATGCTGCGCAACACGCTGGATCTGTCCGCCATCGCCATGGCTCGTCGCCTCACGCACCTGCCCATCATCGCGGACCCGAGCCACGGCACGGGGAAGTGGTACCTCGTGAAGCCCATGGCGATGGCCGCGGCGGCAATGGGCGCCGACGGGATCATCGTCGAGGTCCACCCGGATCCGGATCATGCGTGGTCCGATGGCCCGCAGGCCCTCACGTATGAGAACTTCGCTGACATGATGCAGTCGCTCGATGCAGTCGTTCGGGCGACGGGTCGTCAAATGGTCTCGGCGCGGGCGGCGGTCGGCTGATGCGCCTCGCGCTCGCGCGGACGGCGGCCCCCGGATGATCGCCACGAGCGCCTCCTCGCGCGTGGTCAGTCCCGCGCGATCCTTGCGCGGCGAGATCTCGGTCCCCGGCGATAAGTCGATCTCGCACCGCGCGATTCTCCATAACGCCATCGCGTCGGGCGACGCGCGCGTGGAGAACCTGGGCCTCGGCGACGACGTGCGCTCCTCGATCGCCAGCGTTCGCATGCTTGGCGTCGCCGTGACCGAGACGGGTCCGAACGCGTGCATCGTCCATGGCCACGGCCCGCGTGGCCTGCACGAGCCCGACGACGTGCTCGACGTCGGCAACTCCGGCACGACGACGCGCCTGTTGGCCGGAATCCTGGCCGGCCAGCCGTTCTTGAGCGTCGTAACCGGGGATGCCTCCCTCCGGGCGCGACCGATGGACCGCATCATCGATCCCCTGCGCATGATGGGGGCGACCGCCCTCGGCCGGCAGGACGACGACTTTCTCCCGATGGCCATTCGTGGAGGGGATCTGCGTGCAATCGACTATGCGCTACCGGTAGCCAGCGCCCAGGTAAAATCCTGCCTCCTGCTGGCGGGATCCTTCGCCGACGGCGAGACGCACATCCGCGAGCCGGCCGCATCGCGCGACCATACGGAACGGCTGTTGGCGGCGCAGGGTGCCGCGATTCACGTGGACGGGGGCGACATCGCCATTCGCGGCGGCCATCCCCTGCGCGCCGTCGACGTGGTCGTGCCGGGCGATACGTCGGCGGCGGCCTTCTGGGTCGTCGCCGCGTGCGTCCACCCGGACGCTGAAATCACCGTGCGCAACGTGGGCGTGAGCGCGGGGAGGACGGGCTTCCTGGACGTGCTGGCAATGATGGGGGCGGACGTTCGCGTCACGAACCGACGTGTCGCCGGAGGCGAGCCCGTAGCTGATATCGTCGCCTGCTCTTCCCAGCTTCGCGGCGTGACCGTCGGCGGCGATCTGATCCCGCGCCTCATCGACGAGGCGCCGATCCTCGCGGTCGCCGCGTGTATGGCCAGCGGTGATACCGTCATCTCCGACGCGACCGAGCTGCGATACAAGGAATCGGATCGAATCGCCGTGGTGGCGGCGGAGCTCGGTCGGCTCGGCGCGGAGATCGAGGAGCGACCAGACGGGATGGTCGTTCACGGCGCCGGCAGCCTGGAAGGTGGCAGCGCCGATAGCCGACGTGACCACCGGATGGCGATGGCTCTCGCGGTCGCGGGCCTCGTCGCGCGAAACCCCGTCGCGGTCTTGCAGCCTGAGTCCGTCACCGTGTCATATCCAGCCTTTTGGGACGACCTCCAGCGGCTGGCGCACGGCCCCGAGGGCGCGTGACGCTGATCGCATGCGTCGTGGGCCACCCGATCGCCCACTCGCTGTCGCCCGCGATCCACAACGCGGCGTTCGCGGCCCGCGGCATCGACGCGTCCTACCGGGCGGTCGACGTGGCCCCTGGCGACCTCCGTCGATGGGTCTCGGAGGCGCGCGCGGGCGCGCTGCTCGGCTTCAACGTCACGGTCCCGCACAAAGAAGCCATCGTGCCGTTGCTGGACGAGGTGACCGGTGACGCGCGAATCGTCGGAGCGGTGAACACCGTCGTCCCTCGTCCGCAGGCCGGCATGGCATCCGAATCGCACCGCCTGGCGCTCTCCGGGGCGAACACGGATACCATCGGCTTCCGACAATCGCTCGCCGAAGAGGCGCACGTCTCCCTCGCCGGGCAAGCCGTCCTCGTGCTGGGCGCTGGCGGGGCCGCACGAGCTGTCGCGCTCGTCGCGCTCCAAGACCGAGCGACGAGGCTGGTCGTCGCGAATCGCCACCTGGAGCGCGCGGAGCGCCTTCTGGCCGATCTGTCAGACGCGGTGGTCAGTACGGACGTCCGCTCCGTCGCCCTCGGCGGCGACGCGATCGAGTTGGAGCTGAGTCGGGCGTCGGTGATCGTCAACGCCACGTCCGTAGGCCTCCGATCGGACGACGTGCCGATCGATGAAGCGCTCATACCCCGGGGTGCTCTGGTCGTCGACCTCGTCTACAATCCTCCGGAGACGGCGCTCCTGCGGGCGGCGTCACGCCGGGGCGCGCGGACTCTGCGCGGCCTGGGGATGTTGATCCATCAGGCCGCTGGCGCGTTCGAGCTGTGGACCGGCCAGCGAGCCCCGATCGAGGCCATGCGGAGCGCCGCGGAGCGAGCGGTCCTCCAGGCGTCGACGCGAGCGGGGTAACGCAGTGCTACCGCGCAAATCCCAAAGCACAACGCGGCCCGTCGGCGCGCCGTCGGATCCGGTCCGACGAGCCATTCGCCGACACGTGTTTCTCATTGGCCTCAGCGGGAGTGGAAAATCGACCGTTGGCCCGCTGCTCGCCCGGCAGCTCGCACTCCCCTTCGTGGACCTCGACGCAACGATCGCGCGCACGGCGGGCAAGAGCATCCCCGAGATCTTTCGCGACGAGGGCGAAGCCACATTCCGGGAGCTGGAGCGGGCAGCGCTGGCACGCATCTGTGCCCGGCCGGCGTCCGTCGTCGCCACCGGGGGTGGCCTTCCCGTCGATGCTCGGAATCGGGAAGCGATGCGCCGCGCGGGGGACGTCATTTGGCTCGATGCGCCCATCTCGACGCTGGTGGAGCGCCTCTCACGGGCGGAGGATCACGGCCGACCCCTCCTGCAAGACGGCGCCGCCGAAGGGCTCGCTCGGCTGGAGCGCGACCGAAGATCGCTGTACGCTGAAGTCGGTGCGCGCGTGGGCGCCGATTGCGCCCCGACGGAGGTCGTAGACCGTATCCTCGTCGCGCTCCGCGATGGCGGCGCCAGCGATCCGGGAGGAGAGGCGACCGTGAATTACCCGCCGGCGAGCGTCGTCGTCCGGACGCCGAGCCAAACATATCCGATCTACGTTGGCGACGGGCTCCTCGAGCGCGCGGCCGGGCTGTTGCGCGCCAGCGGGGTGGACGCGCCGCTCCACGTCGTCGTGGACGCTCGCGTCGACGCCCTACACGGTGCCCGACTGCGCGCGGGTCTCGAAGGTATCCGTTTCACGTGGCACTCGATCGCGGGGGGCGAAGAGCGAAAGACGCTCGAATCCGTATCCTGCCTGTACGACGCGCTGCTGGCAGAGCGACCGGAGCGAGGGCACGTCATCGTCGCCTTCGGTGGCGGGGTGATCGGCGACCTGGTCGGCTTCGTCGCCGCGACGATCCTTCGGGGCGTTCGATTCGTGCAGATTCCCACGACCGTGCTGGCGCAGGTCGACTCGAGCGTTGGCGGAAAGGTCGGCTTCGACCATCCCCGGGGGAAGAATCTCATCGGGGCATTCCATCAGCCGAGCCTCGTGCTGGCCGACCGCGAGGTCCTCACCACCCTTCCGCCGCGCGAAGTCGCGGCCGGCTGGGCAGAGGTGGTGAAGATCGCCGTGGTGCAGGACGCTGCATTCTTCGATGAGATCGAGCGCACCAGCGAGAAGTTGCGCGCGCTCGAGCCACACGCAACGGTGACCGCGATTCGTAAGGCGGTCCAGCTCAAGGCGCGGCTCGTTGAGGAAGACGAGCGTGACGTGACCGGCGCCCGGGCGATCCTCAACTACGGCCATACCATCGGCCACGCCCTCGAGGCCGCGACCGGCTACGAGACGCTCCTTCACGGCGAGGCGGTGGCCATCGGGATGGCCGCCGCCGCCCACATCGCAACGACGATGGGGCTCCATCCACCGGATGCGACAGAGCGCCAGCGACAGCTCCTGCTGGGGCTCGGGCTTCCGCAGTCGTGCGAGTTCGCCGAGCGCGCCGACGTCCACGCGGCGCTTGGCCTCGACAAGAAGCGCGTCGGATCGCGACTGGCATGGATCCTCCCGGCGGGACTCGGCCGAGGGCGCGTCACGAGCGACGTCCCGGACGAACTCGTCGAGCGGGCCATCGATCTCGTAACGCGCCCCGCTCGGTTGGCGCAATCGTGACGGCAGAAGAGGCCGCCCTCGCCACGGGCGTCTCCCCGGGGAGGTGGGCTCGGTGACGACGGTGCTCGTCCTCCACGGACCCAACCTCGGGGCGCTCGGCCGTCGCGAGCCGGAGATCTACGGCCATACGACGCTGGCGCAAATCGACGAGGCCCTGCGCTCCCGCGCCCGCTCGTGGGGCTGGGAGATGGAGATCGTGCAGTCGAACCACGAGGGGGCGCTTATCGACGCGATCGAGCAACGGGTCGACCGACTTGACGGCGTCATGGTGAATCCCGGCGCCCTCACGCACTATGCGCTCGCCCTCCGCGATGCGCTCGCGTCGCTCACGGTCCCGATCGTGGAGGTCCATCTCTCCAACATCCACGCGCGTGAGTCGTGGCGACGGCAGTCGGTGACCGCCGAAGTCGCGACGGGGATCGTGGCCGGGTTCGGGTGGCGGTCTTACGAGCACGCGCTCTACGCGCTGCGCATGCTGCTGGAAGGACCGGCCGAGCCCTAGCCCGAGGGCGAGGTGGCCGCGTTCGACCGCTACCCCATGCCGATGGGGGCCAGCTCCTGGGAGTATTCGTCCGTCAGCGTGTTGGCGACGAGCGGATGGCGCCGATTGAGCCGAAAGATGTTGATGTCCCGGTACTCGCCCGTCACGCGATCGAGGATCGTCCGCGATTCGGTGAGAAACATTCCGTCCTGAATGGCGCGGTCCACGAGCGAAGAGATTTCTGACAGCGACAGGGGAACGACGCGCGATTCGGCCGTGCGATTCACGATGTAGTTGAAGGACATGAAGGGACTACTCTGCTCCAGCATGTTGACGAATTTGATGAGCGGTGCCAGTCTCCCTTCGTCCGCCACCGCCAGCTCGGCCGATGGCTGTTCCGCCACCCGCTCGGGCGCGACTTCGCCCTCCTTGGCCACTTCCGCGGTTTCGCTCTCCACCTCCTGCGGTGTATCGGCGGACATACCGGTCTCGATCTCCTCGTCTGGGAGATAAACGCGATCCGTGAGCCCGACGGTCTGGGTCTTGACGTAGCCGCGCCGTTCCGCCTCTTTCATGAAGTCCTTGAACTTCGAGAAGCCGTACGCTTGCTCGTCAAAGGTTCCCAACCGGCTAGCGAGGAGGAGCTTGACCTGCGCGAACACATTCGGGCGCCGTTTCTCCCGCACATACTTCACCACGTCCGCCAGCACCTTGAACGTGTCCTCGAGCGGCGGGAGCGAAGGTCGCGGCGCCGCGCGCGGGGTTGCCGGGTCCACGTCGACGTCGTAGGCGATGAACTGATCGGCGCTGTTCGTGAGCTGCCAGCTCGTATTCCACGAGGCGCCGATGATGACGACCTGTTTGCCGCGAGTGCGCAGCGTGTTGATGAGATGGATGAAGTCGCCATCGCCGGTGACGAACACGAACGTCGCGACCGTTGGGTTCAGGAGCGCAAATTCAACGGTGTCGACGGCGAGCTTGATGTCCACGGAATTCTTCCGACGGGGGAGGCCATCGGTCGTCGAATCGCCGGGACCGATGAAGATCGTCGGAACGTAAATCGGCTCGATTCCCACCGAGTAGAGATCGTTCGGGTCGCGAAGGTTATGGCCCTCCTGCCAGTTGGCGTACGCTTTCGCCGTTACAACGCGTCCGAATCGGCCGGCCGCCTCCTTCAGCGCCTGCACGTTGGGGAGCCGGTTCTCCCGATTGAGCAGGCTGTACTTGATGTTCTCCCAGTCGATGAACATGGCGACATCGCCGGTGCGCGGCGCATCGGTGCCGGTCAAGGCAAGCTCCTCCAGGCACAGCAAGCAAAATTTCGCGGAAACCCGATGGGTGCATCCGCAAGCACCATTGTACGCTCTCGAACCGCCGCGGATTGATCTGGAAGTCTCCGGGGACGTTTCCACGGCCGCGTTGCCGGCCCATCCGGTAGACTCGCTCCATCCCAGCCGCCGCCGGAGCAACGATGCAAATCGGCGTCAATGCCCAGATGATCTCGACTCGCCAATCGTATCGCGCTGCGGGGTCGAGTCGATACGTGCTCAACCTTCTTCGGGGACTCCGACAGGCCAGCACTGTGGAGGAGGTCACCGCCTACGTCGCCGACAACGTCGACCTCCCAAACGATCTTGCCGCCACGGACCGCTTTCGCGTGGCGCACGCCGGGTGGCCGACTGCTGGCCCGGCCCTGCGGGTCGCCTGGGAGCAGCTGCTATTTCCCCGCGTGCTCCGTCGCGATGGCATCACACTTCTTCACGGGCCGGTGAATGCCCTGCCCATGGCATGGCGGGGCCCGTGCGTCGTGAGCATCCTCGACCTGACGTTCATGCTCCTCCCCCGGGCCTTTCCCACCGCCAATCGCGCGTACCTGGGGTGGATGGTCCGGTTCGCGGCGAGGCGCGCGGACCGGGTCATCACGATCTCGGAGGCCACTCGTCGCGACGTCATTCGTCTGCTCGGCGCTCCGCCGCGGCGCGTGATCACGGTGTACTGCGGAGTGGACGAACGGTTCCGTCCCATCGAAGACCGGGCGCGCCTGGCGGAATTCCGTCAACGAGCGGGCCTCCCGGATCAGTTCATCCTCTACCTTGGCACGATCGAGCCGAGGAAGAACCTCGTCCGGCTCATTGACGCGTACGCAGACCTTCGTCGGCGGGGGGTCACAGCCCTGCCGCTGGTACTTGCCGGCGGGAAGGGATGGGGGGACGCGGAAATCATGCGCCATGCGTCGAGCCGTGATCTGGGGGACGCGATCCGCTTCGCGGGTTACGTTCCGGAGGCCGAAATTCCCCTCTGGTATAATGCCGCGAGCCTATTTGTCTACCCGAGCGAGTACGAGGGGTTTGGACTGCCACCTCTTGAGGCGCTCGCTTGCGGCACACCCGTCGTCGCCAGCAGCACCTCGTCGATGCCGGAGGTGCTAGGCGATTCGGCCGTTCTGGTTGCCCCCACCAGCGTGGCGGCAATCGCCGAGGGGATGCAGCGCGTGTTAGAGGATGAAGCGCTGCGGGCCCGACTCGTTGCGAGCGGCCTGCAGCGATCGTCGGCATTCTCCTGGCACAGAACCGCGACCGAGACGCTGGCCGTCTACCACGCCGCGATGGCCAACGCATGACGATAGCCCATCAGTCGAGCGCCGAATCCCGCGCGCAATCTGTCGCGCGCGCTCGCCAGTGGGGTGGCCTGTCAACTCAGCGACGGCTCCAGCTCGCATCGCTGGTCATCCTGGACATTGCTTCCGGGGCCGCGGCGTTCTCGCTCGCCTACTGGCTGCGTTATGTCAACGAAATCGGCGGGGACGTCCCCGGGGAGAGCGACGCGCCGTATTCCGCGTACGCCCCGGTGCTGGTCCTCTTCGTGCTCGCCTGTGTCGTGGGGAATCAGCTGCGGGGGGCGTACGCGCTCCCCCGCGGGACGTCGATGTCCAGCGAGGCGACCTCATTCATCGGGACGGCGGCCGCCGCCACGATGCTGGTGTTCGCCGCTGTGTCCATGGCCCGGTACCCGGCCTCATCGCGACTCATGTTCATCTACGCGTGGATGCTGGCCTGTGTCTTGGGCATCGGCGGCCGAATTCTCTTGCGCGCCCTTCTGGCGCGCCTCTACCGGGCCGGGTATGGAACGGAGCGGGTCATCGTAGTCGGAAATCACCGGTTGGCCCGGATGGTGATGCAGCTCCTGGCGCAGCAGCGCCACCTGGGCTATCAGGTGCTCGGGTTTGTCGATCGCGGCGTGAACGGCAACTTCGGACGGTTCTCCGTCCTGGGCGCGGTGGAAGACCTCCCCACCCTCATCGGACAGCTCGAGATCAACCGCGTGATCGTCGCCCTGCCGGCCGACCGCCACACCGAGGCGCTCTGGGTCCTGGAGCATTGCCGGCGGGATGGTGTCGCCTTTAGCCTGGTGCCGGATCTCTTCGACCTGCGGCTCAGCCACCTCAACCTGGAAACCGTGGGCGGGATCCCGGTATTCCGGGTCGGAGAGTCTCCCCTCGAGGGCTGGAACCAGGTCGTCAAACGGCTCATCGACGTCGTGGCGAGCGCTCTCTTGCTCGTGGCCCTCGCCCCCCTGTGCATCCTCATCGCGGTCGCAATCAAGCTCGACTCGCCGGGCGGAATCTTCTTTCGCCAGATCCGTCTCGGAAAGGGCGGCGCGCCCTTCATCGTGTACAAGTATCGATCGATGCGCGATCGTGCCGAGGACGAGGTGGACGCCCTCATCGATCGGAATGAAGCGGATGGCCCCATCTTCAAGATTCGCGATGATCCGCGTCTCACGCGGGTCGGTCGCGTGTTGCGCCGCACGAGCCTTGACGAGCTGCCCCAGCTGTGGAACGTGCTTCGCGGCGAGATGAGCCTGGTCGGGCCGCGACCCCCAATTCCGGCCGAGGTCGAGCGGTACGAAGACTGGCACCGCCGACGCCTCGAGGTCGTGCCCGGCCTGACCGGTCTGTGGCAGGTGAGCGGCCGAAGCGAGCTGAGCTTCGACGAGATGGTCATGCTGGACATCTACTACATCGAGAATTGGTCGCTGAGTCTCGACATCCAGATTCTCGCGCGGACGATTCCCGCCGTCCTCGCGGCGGCAGGGGCATTTTGAGCCCCTTGACCCAGAACGGCGCGCCCCGTCCCCGCGTGGCCCTCGTGCACGACTACCTCAACCAGTATGGCGGCGCCGAGCGCGTCATCGAGGCCCTTCACGAGCTTTTCCCCGAGGCGCCCGTGTTCACGTCCCTCTACGATCCCGCCGCCATGCCCGCGCGGTACCGGACGTGGGACATTCGCACGTCGTTTCTGCAGCGAATCCCCGCCGCGCGGCGGTTCCACCGATCGCTCCTTCTCCTGTATCCGATGGCGTTCGAGGCGTTCGATCTGCGCCAGTTCGACGTCGTCATCTCCAACAGCAGCGCCTGGGCCAAGAGCGTGATCACGGGGCCCGCCACGACGCACATCTGCTACTGCCTCACCCCCATGCGTTGGGCGTGGAACTACGCTGAGTACGTGGAACGGGAGGGGCTGGGTAAGGCGACGCGCGCCGTGCTCCCCGCGGCGATCCACTACCTCCGCCTCTGGGACGTTGCGACAGCGAAGCGGGTGGACCGCTTCGTCGGTATCTCTCGGGCCGTCGTCGCGCGCATCGGGAAGTACTATGGACGGGCGGCGGATCTCATTCCGCCCCCCGTGGACGTCGCGGACGCGGAGCTGAGCACCTCCCACTCCGACCAATTCCTCGTGGTATCTCGACTCATTCCCTATAAGCGCATCGATCTCGCCGTGGCGGCATGTTCGCGCCTGGGCCTTCCTCTCACGGTGATTGGCGATGGACGCGACCGGGCGCGACTCGAGGCGCTCGCCGGTGATTCCGTACGATTCACCGGGCGCATGCCGGATGCCGAGGTGCGTCGCGCATTTGCCGGATGCGGCGCGTTCGTCTTCCCGGGCGAGGAGGACTTCGGCATCGCGCCCGTCGAGGCGATGGCAGCGGGCCGGCCGGTCGTCGCCTTTGCCGGTGGCGGCGCGCTCGACACCGTAGTCGAAGGGCTCTCGGGGCGGTTCTTTCGGGAACAGACGGTGGAATCGCTGTGCGCGACGCTCTCCGAGTTCGACAGCAACGCTTTCGACCCGGCTGCGATTCGCGCCCACGCGATGCAGTTCGACAAGTCAGCCTTCCAGGAATCGATTCGTCGTGTGGTCGCGCGGGCGACCGCGGAGGGTGGGCGAATTGCCGCTGGCGAACCCTCGTCGGTATAGTCAGGCGCGATGGAGATCCGCCAGTACTTCTCGATCGTACCGCGACGCTGGCCGATTATTGTGGTCATCACCCTGCTCACGTTCGTCATCGCCGGAGCGTGGGCACTGCGGGGGCCCCGCGCGTACGAGGCGACCGTTCGTTTGGCCGTGAGCCTCGGCGGCGATCCGGCCGCCATCGCCGGGGCAAGCCAGATCTCGCCGCCGATCCCCGCGACCGGGGGCGGCCAAGACCTTCCCCCGTATGTCTACTTCAGGGACTACTACTACTGGCTGGCAGCCGAGTACCTGGCCGACGATCTCAGCGAGGTGCTGCGCAGCGACCGCTTCATCTCCGACGTCGGCAAGTACCTGGACGAGGACGTCCGACGCGTCTTCGTGCGCGACGTGATCCGGACCCGGAAGACGCATCGCATCCTCGAAGTGACCGTGCAGGCGCCCCAGCCCGAACAGGCCGAGCGGATCGCGGCCGGGATCAATCGCGTTATCTCTGAGCAGGGAGGAAAGTACCTAGCGCAGCTCGCGACGCCATCGGGGCAGATCGCCGTCCTCGATCGGCCCGTGGCGCGCCCGGCGACGACGACCGGAAGCCAGACCCTCGACCTCGGATTGCGAGGCCTCGCGGGGCTCGTCATCGGATTGTTCGTCGCGTTCGTGGTCGACTATTTCGACTCCACGATTCGCACCGCCCAAGAGGCCGAGCGCACCCTCGGGCTTCCGGTCCTCGGTCAGATCCCCGCGGCCGCGCGTTAGGCGCCAGGCTGTCGTGCGAGCCGTCGGCGCTTGCCCGGAGGATGCGTTGCCACCTTCCGCGTTCCCGCGGTAGCCGTTGCCCCTTCGAGAATTCTCGCAACCCCTTCAGCGGTGGTGGTGGGTCGTTCTCGTGAGCGCGGTGGCGGCCGCGTTGCTCGGTTACGTCTATGCGCGGACGCAGGTCCCGACTTTCCGATCGTCGGTGCGCCTGGTCCTTTCCGGTCACGTGGACTATTCGCAGGTCCTTGCCGTCGAGAAGGTGCTCCGGCTCGTCGCCGCCCACGCCCGCACCGCGCCGGTAGCCGAGGCAGTGGAGGCGCAGCTGGCAACGGGGATGGATGCGAACGCGCTTCTGGCCGAGATTCGCACGCAAGTCTTCGCGGACTCGCTCACGCTCCAGATCGACGTGGACGACGCAGATCCGGCCAGGAGCGAGCGCATCGCATCCGCCGTCGCCGCGGTCGTCCAGGAGAGGCAAGAGGAGGAGATGGCGGACGTTCCGCCGGCCGATCGCATCCACGTCGCCGTCCTGGACCGGCCGACGGCGGCGCTGTTCGTGTGGCCGCAGACGCGATCGATCGTGGCGGGTACCGCCCTCCTCGGCGCGTTGGCTGGGGCTCTACTGGTATTTGTCCTAGACTTCCTCGACGATACGATTCAGTCCATCGCCGACGCGGAGCGCTGGCTGGGACTTCCCATTCTCGGCGTGATCCCAAAGGAGCGCAGATGAATCGATTCACCCGACGCCGGGAGCCCCGAGGCGTCGACGAGCTGGCGATGCTGGCCCACCCGGAAAGCGCGGCCGCGGAGGCGTATCGAACACTGCGCGCCAACATCCAGCTCGGCCACGCCGAGACCGGCCCCCAGCGCGTTCTCTTCACCAGCGCCGGACCGGAGGAGGGAAAGTCCACGACCCTCGCGAATGTCGGCGTCGCCGCCGCGCAGGCGGGCTCCCGCGTCCTCCTCGTGGACGCCGACCTCCGCCGCCCGCGCCTCCACGAGCTCTTCAGCCTCTCGAACGATGTGGGCGTCACCACAGCCGTTCAGTCGCCGACGACCGCCCCCTCATGCGTGCAGCAGACCCGGGTGGCGGGCCTGCGTGTCCTCACCAGCGGCCCGACGGCCCCCAGTCCGGTAGAGCTGCTCAGCTCGGCGTCCTTCGAAGAGCTGCTCACAACCGTGGCGGGAGGGGCGGACCTGATCATGTTAGACTCACCCCCGGCAGGCACGCTCGCCGACGCGTCGGTGCTCGCGCGCTGCGTCTCCGGCGTCATCCTCGTGCTGGATGCGCGACAAACGCGCAGGGAAAGCGCGCAGCTTGCCAAGGCGCAGCTCGAACGGGTTCAAGCCAGAATCCTGGGCGTCGTCCTGAGCAATGCCTCGGTTGACTCGTCCGCGTACCGGTACTGATCGATCACGCACGGGCTATCGCGGCGCGGACGGTTCGTACCGACGGAGATCCCCTGGAGACGCAGGCATGACCGAAGTCAAGGGTGTGGTCCTGGCGGGAGGGTCGGGCAGTCGCCTGTACCCACTCACGCGGATCACCAACAAGCACCTATTGCCGATCTACGACAAGCCGATGATCTTCTATCCCATCCAAACCCTTGTCCGCGCGGGGATTCGTGACATCATGGTGGTGACGGGTGGCAACAACGCCGGCGACTTCCTGCGGCTCCTGGGAAACGGGCGGGACTTCGGCCTGAAACACATCAACTACGCGTATCAGGACAAAGCGGGCGGGATCGCGGAAGCTCTTGGCCTTACCGAGGAGTTCGTGGGCGGCAACCGGTGCGTCCTGGTTCTCGGCGACAACATCGTCGAGGACGACATTTCGCCGTTCGTCCGAAATTTCGAGCGACAGCCTCGCGGGGCCAGGATCCTGTTGAAGGAGATTCCGCAGCGTGAGCACTTGGTACACCTTGGCGTTCCGGCATTCGAAGATGGCCGCGTGATTCGAATCGACGAGAAGCCCAGCGAGCCGCAGTCACCCTACGCGGTCACCGGCGTCTACATGTATGACCCGTCGGTGTTCGAGATCGTGGAGCGCCTGGCGCCGTCCGGGCGCGGAGAGCTGGAGATCACCGACGTCAACAACGAATACATCCGCCGCGGCGCCATGGAGTACGACCTGCTGAAGGGATTTTGGGGCGACGCGGGGGAGTCCATCGACCACTACCTCACGGTGATCAACTACGTCGCATCGCACTGGCCGCGCGAGGCACCGGCCGAGGGCGCCAGTTGAAGATCCTCGTGACGGGCGGGGCCGGCTTCATCGGGAGTAATTTCGTCCGCTATGAGCTGGCCCATTCCGACGACGACATCATCGTTCTCGATAAGTTGACCTACGCGGGCAATCTCGCGAACCTTCAGGACTGCGACCGGGACCCTCGATTCGCGTTCGTCCAGGGCGACATCGCGGACGCGGAGACTGCCAGCGAGCTCGTGAGCCAGGTGGACTGTGTCGTGAATTTCGCAGCGGAAAGTCACGTCGACCGGTCCATTCTGGACCCCTCGCGTTTCATCACGACGGACGTGCTCGGCCCATATGCGCTGCTCGAAGCGGCGCGCGCCTCGAAAGTGGAGCGCTTCCTGCACGTGAGCACCGACGAGGTCTATGGCGAGGTTCCGATCGGCTCCGCGCCGGAAACGGCGCCCCTGCGGCCACGCAGCCCCTACGCGGCGAGCAAAGCGGGCGGCGAGCTGCTGGTGTATGCCTACTACGTGACCTATGGTCTTCCCACGCTCGTCACCCGGGGGTCGAACACCTTCGGGCGGTACCAGTATCCGGAGAAGCTCATCCCGGTCGTCATCACTGAGGCGTTGGACGGGCGGCCGATCCCCGTGTACGGCGACGGGCGCCAGCGTCGCGACTGGCTTCACGTGGACGACCACTGCTCCGGGATCGACACGGTGCTGCGAAAGGGTGTCCCGGGCGAGGCATACAACATCGGCGGTGGCAACGAGCGCTTCAACCTCGACGTGGTGTGTCACATCCTCGACGCGCTCGGGCGCCCGCGCTCGCTGATACAGCACGTACCGGATCGCCCCGGGCACGACATTCGCTACTCGGTGGACTCGACGAAGGTCAAAGGGCTGGGGTGGCAGACGCCGCGCGATTTCGAGTCACTCCTGGACGAGACCATCGCGTGGTACGTGGAGCGCGAGGACTGGTGGCGCCCGCTCAAGGCGCGTCCCGATTATGTGGAATACTTCCAGCGCAACTACGGCGAGCGACTGTCCGCGTCGCCATCACGCGAATAGGGAGGGGGAATGCCCGTTGTGGGCGTCGTCGGGGGCCAGTGGGGCGACGAAGGAAAGGGAAAGGTCGTCGACCTGCTCGCCGGTGACGCGGACGTCGTCATTCGCGCCCACGGCGGCGACAACGCCGGCCACACAGTCGTGAACGAGCAGGGCGAATTCGCGCTCCACCTCGTGCCCGCGGGCATCTTCAACCCCCGCGCGACCTGCATCATCGCGCCGGGCGTCGCTCTGAATCCGGCTGTCCTGATTCAGGAGCTGGACGCGCTGGAACGCCGTGGGGTGTCGACGCGCAGCCTCCTCGTGTCCGAGCGGGCCCACATGGTGCTTCCCTACCACCTCTTGATCGATCAGGTGCAGGAGGCGCGGCGAGGCAATGAAGCGATCGGGACGACTGGGCGAGGGATTGGCCCCGCCTATGGCGACAAAGTCGAGCGCATCGGCCTGCGCGTCGGCGATTTGCGCGATCTCGACGGCCTTCGCCAGCGCCTGCGCGTCACAGCGGAGCACAAGAACCGGCTGTTTGCGGTGTGGGACCGGAGCGATCGCATCTCCCTCTCCGAGATCGAGGACCAGTGCGCGGTATATCGGGACCGGCTCCTTCCGTACATCGGGGACGTCGCACCCGTCGTTGCCGACGCCGTCGCACGGGACGCCAGCGTGCTGCTCGAGGGCGCCCACGGCACGTTGCTGGACCTCGACCACGGCACCTATCCATTCGCGACCAGCTCCTCGTGCACCGTGGCGGGCCTCTGCCAGGGCGCTGGAATCCCACCGCGCTCCATTACGCACGCGGTGGGCGTCTTCAAGGCGTACTCGACGCGCGTGGGGAGCGGACCCATGCCGACGGAGCTGCTCGACGAGACGGGTAGTTATCTCCGCGAGCACGCCCACGAGTTCGGTACGACGACCGGACGTGCGCGCCGATGCGGCTGGTTCGATGCAGTCTCGGCTCGGTACAGCGCCCGCATCAATGGGTTCGACAGCGTCGCCGTCACGCGCCTCGACATCCTCGACGAGCTGTCCGTCATCAACCTGTGCGTGTCCTACGAGCTGGATGGCCGCCGCGTAGATTCCCCGCCATCTGACCCGGCGCTCCTCAGCCGCTGCGTCCCCGTGTACGAGCAGCACCCCGGCTGGTTGACTTCGCTGTGCGAGGTCAAACGATTCGACGCCCTGCCGGAGAATGCCGCGCGCTTCGTCCGACGCATCGAGGAGATGGTCGAGGCGCCGGCCGACATCGTCGGCGTCGGTCCTGCCCGTAGCCAGACGATAAGCCGCCGTAGCCTGTGGGATACGATATGAGCATCCACCCTGGAGCTTCCCTGTGCTCGACCGCCTCGTCCTCAAGGAGAATGACGTCTTTGCCGTCACAGACAGGGAGGGGAACATTCGTGCGCTGTCGCGCGACGGCCAGGGGCTGTATTGCGCGGACACCCGCTTCCTGAGCGTCTACGAGTTCTCCATCGACCACGTCCCAATGCAGCTTCTCTCCGCGGCGGGAGAGCTGAGCTTCATGAACAACTTCCAGTTCGCGAATCTGCCGACCACCATGCCAGACGACGTGCACGTGCGCGCGCGGGCTCTCAGCATCCGCCGGAATCGGTTCATCGACGATGGGCTCCACGAGCGATTCGGGCTGCAGAACTACAGCCCGCAGAAACTCTCCCTCCGGCTCAGGCTCACGTTCGGGTCCGATTTTCGCGACATGTTCGACGTTCGCGGCTATCTTCAGCGCACGGAGCGGGGCACGTTCGGCGCCCCGGAGCACAGCGGGCGCGAGATCCGTCTCCGCTACACCGGACTCGACGGCGTCGAGCGGACGACACGGATCCGCTTCGACGTGAAGCCGAGCGCGGTCGAGATCCGGGAGGGCGAGGACAGGCGCCCGCCCCAGAGGACAACACCGGCCGACGGGGAGGACATCGATCCACGGGTCGAGATCGACTTCGCGGCCCCCATCGCGGAAGCGGCGTTCGATGTGAACCTGGAGCCGGGTCAGGTTTGGTCGTTGACCGTCGACGTCGTGCCGCTGATCGGCGATGGGGCCCGGAAATCCGCAGACATCACGTCCATCGATGCGTCGTTCCACCGCATCTTGGAGGAGCACGAGCGCTGGGAGTCGCGATCGACCCGGATCGTCACCGACCACGAGCTGCTCAACGTGCTAATCCGCCGGAGCCTTCATGACCTTCGCCTCACGATCAATCGGCTTCCAACGGGATTGCTCCCCGTCGCCGGCATTCCCTGGTTCGCGGTTCCCTTCGGGCGAGATAGCTGCATCTGCTCTCTGCAGACCCTGTGTCTGAACCCCGACATCGCGTACGGAACGCTACGCTTCCTCGCCTCGAATCAGGGTACGACTCTCGATCCCTGGCGGGATGAGGAGCCCGGCAAGATCCTCCACGAAATCCGCAGCGGGGAAATGGCCGCGCTTCGCGAGGTACCCCAGACTCCCTACTACGGCAGTGTCGACTCGACGCCGCTCTTTATCTGTCTCTTCGCCGAGCTGATGAAGTGGACCGACGACTGGTCGTTCGCCCAGGAGATGCGGCCGCATCTCGAGCGGGCGCTGGAGTGGCTCCGCATCTATGGGGACCGCGACGGCGATGGACTGATCGAGTACGAATCGCACTCGACGCGCGGCATCCACAATCAGGGTTGGAAAGATTCCTTCGACTCTATCGCGTTTCCCGACCGGACCCTCGCGTCTCCGCCGATCGCCGTGGCCGAGGTGCAAGGATACGCGTTCGGCGCCGAAGTCGCGATGGCGGAGATGTATCGCCGCTGGGGGGAACCGGCTCGCGCTGCCCGATGCATGGCATCCGCGCGCCGGACCAAGCGGGCGTTCGAAGACGCGTTCTGGCTGGATGAGGAGCGCTTCTACGCCCTCGCGCTCGATAGAGATAAGCGCCAAGTCCCGGCCATTGCGTCCAACCCGGGCCACTGCCTCTTGACCGGACTCGTCGACGGCGAGCGCGCTTCGGCCGTCGCCGAACGCCTCATGCGCGAGGACATGCGCTGCGGATGGGGGATCCGGACGCTCAGCAGCCAGTATCCGACGTTCAACCCCATGAGCTACCACAACGGGTCGATTTGGCCCCACGACAACTCACTGGTCGCCGCCGGATTGCGGCGCGCCGGGCACGCGGAGGCCGCGGTGCGCGTCGTGGACGAGGTGCTGAACGCGGGCTTTCGCCTTCCCGGATACCGCATGCCCGAGCTTTTCTGCGGATTCAGTCGAGACCGGCGTTATCAATCGTCGCCGGCCGCGTACCCGGTTTCATGCACGCCTCAGGCGTGGGCTGCGGGCGCCGTCTTTCTCATGCTCCAGTCCGTGATCGGCCTCGAGCCCGATCTGCCGAATCGCCGTCTCACGCTCCGCCCGCGCCTCCTTCCATGGCTCGGCTCCATTCGCTTCGAGAACATGCGCCTGGGCTCGCGAAGTGTCAGCATTCGCGTGAGACGCGATGGGGACGCGGTCCGCTGTGACGTGACGGGCGCCGACGACCTCGAGGTGATCGTGCAGACCCCCGAGCAAGGGTAGCGTCAATGGGGACGCCGATCCTGGCCTCGCCCACGGGCAATGGCGGTAAGTCCCCGCGCAATTGCGTCCGCGGCGTCCGTCGGCAGCATGCGGGCCAAGGAACGCCCGAGACGGGCCCGCCGATCCCGGTCGCCGAGCAGGCGAATGACCTGCTCCGCGAGCTCAGCCCCCGTGCACGCTCGCTCATCCAGAACGACCGCCGCGTCATGCCGTCTGAGGGCATCAGCATTCAGCACCTGGTGGGAGCCGGGCATCGGCAGGACGATGGCGGGCTTCTCGAGGGCGGCGATCTCGCTGAGCGCCGACATCCCGGCGCGCGAGACGATGACGTCCGCTACCGCGAGCGCGTCCGCCATCTCGGTGGTGAGAAATTCGATCTGGCGATAGCCCCGGTTGGATGAGACGGGTATTCCTTTCCCCACCCCGGTGAGGTGAAGGACCTGCGCGTGGTCGAGGATGGCGTGCGCGGCCCCCGCCGCTAGCTGATTCAGGCGGAGCGCGCCCGTGCCGCCACCGGTGATCAGCACGACGGGTCGCCGTTGCTCCAGGTCGAACGTCGCCCGCGCGCGTTCTGCGCTACCGTGGAGCATCGCGTCCCGAACGGGGTTCCCCACCACGGGCGCGTTCCGCCACCGTGACCACCGGCGCGTGTCCTGGAGGGCGATGGTGGCCGCCGAGGCAAAGGGCCGCAGGATGCGGTTCGCGAGGCCCGGTTGCACATCCTGCTGATGGATGGCGATGGGCGTTCGAGCCATCGCGGCCGCGATGAGCGGCGGCACCGTCGCGAAGCCTCCCGCACCAAAGGCGACAGCAGGCCGAAAATCGCGCGCGAGGGTGGCCGCCTCAGCGAGCCCGGCGAGCACCAGGAAGGGATCCGTGGCATTGCGCCAGGTCGCGTAGCGGCGGAGCCGCCCCGAGTGGACCCGTCGCGTGGGGATTCCCGCCGCTCGCACCATCTCGCCCTCGGGGCCACGGGACGTAATCAGATAGAGGAACTCGGCGTCCGGGCACGTGCGCTTGAGGGCTTCGGCCACCGCGATGACCGGCGCGGCGGACCCACCCGAGCCCCCGCCCGCGAGGAGCACCCGCACCGTCTACGGTCCCTTCCGCGGGGATGGCGCACGCCGCGATTTCGGTTGACGCGGTCTGGCGCGCGATGGTACGGTCTCGGTGCAAATTCCGCAGAATCCTGAAGATTTTGATAGGTTTGCCGAGGTGCCGGTGGCAGAGCCGTCTCCCGCTGTCCTTTCCCCGGAGTGGATCGCAATCGGGCGCGCGTGCCAGATGCTGGGGGTCAACCCGGCGACCCTCCGACACTGGACATCGACGGGCAAGGTCCACGTATATCGAACCCCGGGCGGCCACCGCCGCTTTAGCGCCGCCGAGATCGCATCTCTCGTTCGCACCGAAGAATCTCCCTCTGTCGAGTCGTTGCCGCACGCGATCATCGCGCAGCTCAGGGGACGGTATCGCGGCCTCGCCCACGCATCCGCTGTCCACCCCGGCTGGCTCGAAGCTCTGGATCCGGCGACGCGCAGCCGGTTTCACAGCCTCGGCGACGAGCTGCTGGAGCGCCTAGGAGAGTACCTCTCGGCGCGCGGCCCGCGCCAGCGGCAGCGTGCCCTCAGCGCCGGATGGAAAATCGCGGCCCAGTACGGCCAGGTGGCGCGGGAAGCCGGTCTGGACACCCACCAGGCCATCGAGGCGTACTTGCTCTTTCGTCGGCCCCTGCTCGACGTCCTCGCGCGGAGCGTTTCCTCCCATCCCCAGCTCAGCGGCCAGCTCGCGAGGATCGTCCGCGACGCGGAGCGGTTCATGGACGAGGTGTTGTCGGGCGTTGCCGGAACCAGGCCGAGCGCAGGGGGAGCCGCGCAATGAGCCATCCCTTCGAGCTCGCGGCGGGGGAAACCCTGGCGACGCACGCCTCGCTGTCCGTCGTCGGGGTCAACCATCGCACCGCGCCGCTTTCCCTCCGTGAGCGACTGGCCATCACGGACGCCGCGTTGCCGTCCGCCCTCCAGCTCCTGCGCGCGGTCGCGCGGGAAGCGTTCGTGCTGTCCACGTGCAACCGCACCGAGGTCTACATGGTGTCCGACGACAGCGATGCGGCTGATGCGATGACGGAAATCCTCGCGCAGTACACCGGGGTGGGGCGCGGGGAGATCGAAGCGCATCGGTACGTGCGCTCCGGTGAGGGCTGCGTCCGCCATCTTCTGCGCGTGGCGAGCGGGCTCGATTCGATGGTGCTGGGCGAAACGCAGATACTTGGGCAGGTGCGCGACGCGCTGGAAAGCGCGGCCACCGCGGGCGCCATTGGGCCCGTGCTTGGAAAAGTCGTTCCCCTCGCCCTGGAGATCGGGAAGCGGTCGCGCTCCGAAACGAGGATCGGGGCGGGCGCCATCTCCCCCAGCTCCGTCGCCGTCGATCTCGCGAAGCGCGCGCTGGGCGATCTGCGGAGCCGCGCCGTCCTCGTGGTCGGTGCCGGTGACGCGGCGCAGGCGACCGCGCGCAGCCTCGTGGACGCCGGGGTCCGCGAGATCCTCGTCGTGAATCGCTCTCTTCAGCGCGCCGAGGAGGTGGCGGCCGTTGTCAGAGGGAGGGCCGTCCCCTACGACGATCTCGTGGAGGGGCTCTGCGCTGCGGACATCGTCATCAGCTCTACGAGCGCCAGCGAGCACGTCATCGGAGTGCCGGACGTGCGGGCGGCCATGAACCGTCGCGGGGACCGATCGCTGCTCTTTGTCGACATCGCAGTTCCGCGCGACATCGATCCGGCGGTGGCGTCCATCCCACGCGTCATCCTCTCCAACATCGATGATTTGGAGGCGATCTGCTCGGCGAACCTCTTGAATCGTCAGCGCGAGGTCGCCGCCGTCGAGGAGATCGTCGACGCGGGCCTGAACGACTATCGCCAGTGGGCGAGCCTGCAATCCCTCGTCCCCACCATTGGTGCGCTCTACCGGCAGGCTGAGTCGATCCGTCAGTCCGAGGTCGCCCGGACGATTCCCAGGCTGCAATCGCTATCGCCGGACGATCGCGAGCTGATCGACGTGATGACCGCCGCGATCGTTCGCCGCATTCTCCACAGTCCGGTCGCGGCGCTCAAGGAGCGCGGGCAGGGCCCTGACGCGGAGCGTCTGGTTCGGTGGGTGCGCGAGCTGTTTGCGCTGGACGACGCGACCGGCGCGCGGCCTGGGCCATGAGAGCACGGCGCGCTGGCGGCAATCGGCGCCAGCTTCGGATCGGGACGCGCGGAAGCCTCCTCGCTCGCCGCCAGGCCGCCATCGTGATGGATGCCCTCTGCGCGATGTTCCCGACGTTGCAATGCACCATCGAGGTCATTCGGACCGAGGGAGACGAGGCCGCGGATGTCGACTTTTCCCATTTCGCCGCTCCGGGTGTCTTCGTTCGGCGGATTGAAGCGGCGCTGCTCGACGGGCGGATCGACCTGGCGGTGCACAGTTTCAAAGACCTGCCGTCCTCATCGCCGGATGCGCTGACGATCGCCGCCTTTCTCCCTCGCGAAGATCCCCGGGATGCGCTCGTTTCGAGATCCGCCTCGCTCGCGTCTCTCCCCGACGGCGCGACCGTCGGGACCGGCAGCGCCCGACGACAGGCCCTCATCCGAGACGTCCGGCCTCGCCTGGACCTTCGCCCTATTCGCGGGAATGTGGACACGCGGCTGGGTAGGGTGGCCCGGGGCGACCTCGACGCGGTCGTGGTCGCCGCCGCGGGCCTCGCGCGCCTCGAGCGAAGTGACGCCGCGACCGAGATTCTCGACCCCGCGACCTTTATTCCTTCACCGGGACAGGGGATCCTCGCGGTGCAGGCGCGGCGCGATGACCCGTCCGTCTACGAGCTCGCGCACGCTCTCGACGATCCGGAGACGCGCGTGTGCGCTCAAGCCGAGCGATCCGTGGCGGTCGCAGTCGACGCCGGCTGTCAGACGCCGTTCGGCGCGTACGCAAAGATCCAGGACGGAGAGATCTCGGTTTCTGCGTTTCTCGCCCCCGACGGGGTCGGCGGCATCGTCCGACGGGCGATCACTGGGTCGCGGGAGGACGCGCTCGAGATCGGCGGGGCCGTCGGGGTGGCGCTGGCAACGGCCGCGGCGCGCGCGTCATGAGCATCGAGCGTCCGGCCGCGGTCCCGAAGGGGGGGCTGCGGGGCCGGAGGGTCCTGATCACCCGCCCCGCCGGCCAGGCCCGGCGGCTCGTCGAGGCGCTGGAGGATGAGGGCGCCCAGGCGGTGACGGCGCCGGCCATTCGCATCGAGCCGCCGGCCTCATGGGAGGACGTCGATCGGGCCATCCGAGACGGCGGGTACGATTGGGTCATCTTCACCAGCGCCAACGGCGTGCGGGCCTTCTGGGGGCGCCTGAATGAGGCCCATCGGGGGGCGGACTGGTTCGCCGGCGCCCGGATCGCAGCCATCGGGCCGGAGACGGCTCGCGCCCTCACGACAATCGGGGTTCGACCGGACCTTGTGCCGGATGAGTACGTGGCTGAGGCGCTCATCGCCTGCCTTGCCGACGCTGGGCCCCTCGATGGAATGCGGGTCCTCCTTCCCCGAACGGATATCGCCCGCGAGACCCTGGCCGTGGGGCTTCGCGATCGGGGCGCCGTCGTCGATCAGGTCGCCACGTATCGCACGGTCACCAGCGCGCCGCCGCCCGGGCTCCTGGCGCAGCTCCGGGCCGGCGAGATCGACGCCGTCACGTTCACCAGTTCGTCCACGGTTCGGGGGCTGCTGGAGATGCTCGGCGGCGAAACGGACGCGCTGAATGGCGTGGTGGTCGCGTGTATTGGTCCGGTCACGGCCGACACGGCACGCTCCCTTGGGCTCCACCCGGCCGTGGTCGCCCACACCTACACCGCCGAAGGGCTCGTCACGGCCCTCAGAGCCTACTTTGCGGCCCGGTAGGCGGCGCGAATCCCAGAAAGGACAAACGCCATGAGCACACTGCAGCCCAACGTTGAGGCGGGTCCTCTCGATCTGTCGCGGGATCGATCTCCGGTGCGTCGGCCGCGTCGCCTCCGACGCAGCGTTGGCCTCCGCGGCCTTGTGCGCGAGACAGTCTTGACCCCGAATGACTTCGTGGAGCCGCTGTTCGTCGCCGATGGGATCGACGGCCGCATTCCGGTCCCCTCGATGCCGGGCGTCCACCAGCTTTCCATCGGCGAAACCGTTCGAGAGTGCCGGGACATCGCGTCCGCGCAGATCCCCGCCGTCATCCTCTTCGGCATCCCGGACAGGAAAGACGACCTCGGGACCGAGGCATATGCCCCCGACGGGATCGTTCAGCGCGCGGTGCGAGCCATCAAAGACGCGGCGCCCGATCTTGTCGTGATGACCGACGTCTGCCTCTGCGAGTACACCAGCCACGGGCACTGCGGCGTGGTCGACCACGGAGAGGTGTTGAACGACCCCACCCTCGACCTGCTGGCGCGCACGGCGGTGTCCCACGCGGAGGCAGGGGCGGACGTGGTCGCGCCGTCCGACATGATGGACGGGCGGGTGGCGGCCATTCGCGCGGGGCTCGACAGCGCCGGCCGCGCCGACGTGCCGATCCTGTCGTATGCGGCGAAGTACGCGTCGTCGTTCTACGGTCCCTTTCGGGAGGCTGCCGAGTCGGCGCCGCAGTTCGGCGACCGCCGCGGTTACCAGATGGACCCGGCGAATGGTCGGGAAGCGCTCCACGAGGTGCAGCTCGACCTCGACGAGGGAGCGGATATGGTGATGGTGAAGCCGGCCCTCGCCTTCCTCGACGTCTTGTGGCGGGTCAAGGCGATGTCGCCGGTGCCGGTTGGCGCGTACAACGTGAGTGGCGAGTACGCCATGCTGATGGCCGCCGCCGAGCGAGGCTGGATCGACGGCCAAGCAGTGATGTTCGAGGTCCTGCATTCCATCAAGCGCGCGGGTGCCGACTTCATTCTGACCTACCACGCACGCGCGGCCGCTCGTGCGCTGGCCTGGCGGTGATGGCCTACCTGACGCGTGCCCATGGCTGATTCGTCCGGACGGCGATCGGCCGAGCTGTTCGACCGAGCGTTGGAGATTTTTCCCGGCGGGGTCAACAGCCCTGTGCGCGCATTTCGCGCGGTGGGCGGCGTCCCACCCTTCATGGTCGGAGGCGAGGGCGCCTTCGTGACGGACGCCGACGGGCGGAGCTACATTGACTATCTGGGCTCGTGGGGCCCGCTCATCCTCGGCCATGCGCATCCAGCGGTCGAGGCGGCCGTCGCCGACGCTTCCCGCGCTGGCTTGACCTTCGGCGCGCCTACGGAGCGTGAGGTGGTGCTGGGCGAGCTGATCCGCTCCGCCATGCCCTCCCTCGAGCGGCTGCGGTTCGTCTCGACCGGAACCGAAGCGGCCATGAGCGCGCTGCGGCTCGCTCGAGCCTACACCGGCCGGACGAAGATCCTGAAATTCGACGGGGGATACCACGGGCACAGCGACGCGCTCCTCGTGGCGGCGGGCTCAGGGCTGCTGACGAACGCGCTTCCGAGCAGCGCGGGCGTGCCCGACGCGTGGGTGGCCGACACGATCAGCGTGCCCTTCAACGACCTCGAAGCCGTGGAGCACGCCCTCTCCGTCCACCCCGGCGCCATCGCCGCCGTGATCGTGGAGCCGGTCGCCGGGAACATGGGGGTCATCCCGCCCGCTGATGGGTTCCTCGACGGACTCCGTGAATTGACCCGGCGGGAGGGCGCGCTCCTCATCTTCGATGAGGTCATCACCGGCTTTCGCGTGGCCCTCGGCGGCGCGCAAGCGCGATTCGGCGTGAGCCCCGACCTGACATGCGTGGGCAAGATCATCGGTGGCGGGCTCCCCGCTGCGGCGTACGGCGGGCGGGCTGAGATCATGCGCCTCATCGCCCCCGAGGGGCCGGTCTACCAGGCGGGCACCCTCTCCGGGAATCCGGTCGCCATGGCTGCCGGCGCCGCGACGCTCCGTCAGCTCCACACGCCGGGCTGTTACGACCGTCTCGAGAGCCTGGGCAAGCGCCTCGAAGACGGGATCGTCCAGGCGGCGGCCCGCGCGGGCGCGACGGTCACCGTCCAGCGCGTGGGGTCCATGCTCACGCCCTTCTTTACAGATCAGCCCGTCCGCGACGAGTCTGCTGCCCGCCGGTGCGATACGCGCCTGTACGGGCGATTCCTCCACGGTCTCCTCGATCGCGGGGTGTACGCGCCTCCCTCGCAGTTCGAGGCCTGGTTCGTATCCCTGGCTCACACCGAGCGCGACCTCGATCAGTCGATTTCCGCCATCGACGATGCGCTTCGCACGGCGATCTCGGAGACGAAGGCCGGGAGCGGCCCAGCCGCCGGTTGAGCCGGAGAGACGCCCCTCAGGGCGCCATCGTGTCGCGCACGGGCGCTATGCGGACCAGGCCCGTCGACGCGGACAGCCCTCTGAGCTGGACCTCACAGGTCTCCGGAGCGAGGCACTCGGCCTGGGCCACCTCCGCGACCCCCGGCTCCGCGAACGCCTCGTTCGTCAGGACGATCTCGCCGCCATCCGCCTCGTGCTCCACCCGTGCAGCCACGTTGACCGCCGTTCCGAAGTAGTCCAGCCGGTCGTTGAGGGTGACCGCGAGACACGGTCCAGCGTGGATGCCGACGCGGAGGAAGCGCTCGGGCTCCACCGCCCCGAACGTCTCGATCTGCGCCATCGCGCGCTGCATCTGAAACGCCGCGCGCAGGGCCTGCGGGACCGTGGGAAAGACGGCCATGACGGCGTCCCCGATCGTCTTCACCACCGCGCCCCGATTCTCGCGAACCGCGTCGCCGATGAGCTGGAAATGGCGCTGGACGACACGAAACGCCCGCGCCTGGCCGATCGCCTCGTATAGGCGGGTGGAGCCCGCCACATCCGTGAACAGGATCGTGAGTCGCTCGATCCCGACCTGCAGGCCCGGCGCGAGGACGTCGGCCGAAAAGAGGTCGCGAAACTCCTGAAGGGTGCTCACGAGCGCCGCCGTGGCGGCCGTGTCCGGCCAGAGGCGGTCCTCCAGCACCGCGACGGCCGGCGCGTCCAGTTGGTTCTCGACGACCAGCGTGGCCCCCTCCTGGGCAAGCTGCAGCCGATTGGGGATGATGGCCTCGCCGCGAATGGCCAGTCGCGCGTCCACTGTCGCGTCGGCCGGCGCCGCGAACGGGCGCACTCCCCCGTCGCTGCCCACGGACGAAGACGCCACGTCGACGAGCGCGGCGACCGCCGATTGTGGCGAACGCAGGCGCAGGGTGGTCGCGTCCGGCGGCAGCGGCCAGCGCGCGACATCGCCCGGCGCCAGCTCGGCCTGCGCCACGACGTGCGGGGTGATCTGTGGACCCCCGACGCAGTACAGATGCACGCGGGCGTCGCGCACGGAAGGAGACACGGTGAAACGGACCTCGACGAGCTGGTCGAAGCTGGCGTCGAATGCGAGGTTGCAGGTGTCGCAATGGGCCTGCGCCGTCAGGTCCGCCAGGCGTGCGAATTCGGCCTTGGGAATTCGGCAGTTGGGGCAGAGAGCGTCCCACCCAAGCTTGACGAGCCCGACGGTAGTGGCTTGGAGAAACGTGACGAGGGTCGTGTGGCGGTCCGTACCCCAGTCGTCGGCAAGCTCGAAGGGGCGCATGCCCACGACTCGCTCGTCCGAGGCCGTGCGGATATGGTCCCGCAGCCGTCGGGTGACGGCCGGGGCGGACCCGCCGGCATTGAGGCGCGCGATCAGCTCGTCGAGATGTCGCTCGTCTGCGCGACTCTGGGGCGTCAGCTGCGGAAACGGGTTGTCGCGCTGGCCCTCCACGTAGGCGGCGAACACGCGGCACTGGTCGATGACGCGTGTGGTCGCGGCTGGGCCCACGACTCGGTTCGCGAGGAACACGCCGAGGACGCTGCGCGGGACGATCTCCGCGAACACGCGAACGATCGTTCCGTCCCCATCGGGCGTCAACTCAACGCCGCCGTCGAGCCGCAAAAGCGGCCCGACGCTGTACTCGCGGAGAACGCTGTACCGACGCGGGCGGACGAAATTGAACGCGTGCTCGGTCCATCGGGCGATCACGCGACCGAGCTGCCGGTACTCGCCGACGACCGTGCTCCCCCCGTCCGGGCGGGGCGTAGCGGCGAACGTGACCGCGCGCAGACCGATGGCCCGATTAAGACGCGCCGTGTCCGAGATGAGCGGCCACAGGTCTGGCGCGCCGACCCCAAATCGCTCCGACGCCTCGAACCACAGCGCTCGCACGCGACTCGCCCAATCCTTTCTGGAGGTTGTCGACGCCTAGGCGTACCGGGTCCGGTTGCGGGCTTGATCGGCGTGGCGCTCGAAGGCGAGGGAGATCAATCGGTCGATGAGCTGCCCATAGGCGACTCCCGACGCGTTCCACAGGCGCGGATATACGCTCATGTCGGTGAATCCCGGTATCGTGTTGATCTCGTTCAAGTAAACGGCGCCGTCGTCGCGCCCGAGGAAGAAATCGACGCGCGCCATGCCCGCCCCGCCGATCGCCTGAAAGGCGCGCACGGCCAGATCACGCACCCGCGACGCGATCGCCTCGGGTAGCGACGCGGGAATCACGAACTGGGTGCGCTGGTCATGATACTTCGCCTCGTAGTCGTAGAAGTCGCGCGCTGGGATGATCTCGCCGACCACCGATGCGCTGGGCTCGTGGTTGCCGAGAACTCCGCACTCGATCTCCCGCACTTCGAGCCCTTGCTCGACGATGAGGCGGGCGCTGAACTGCGCTGCGAGCGCGATCGCATCCGCGAGTTGGTCCTCGTCGCGCGCCTTGTTGATCCCAACGCTTGACCCGAGGTTGCTCGGTTTCACGAAGCAAGGGAAGCCGATCTCTTCGGCGATCCGCTCGGGCAGGCACGGATCGGTCTCGGCGTCCGTCCGATCGACGGCGATCCACCGTGGCGTCGGGAATCCCTCCGCGCGGAAGACGGACTTCATCACGATCTTGTCCATCGACACCGCGGAGGCGAGCACACCCGATCCCACGTACGGGATGCCGGCCATCTCGAGCAGGCCCTGAAGGCATCCATCCTCGCCGTACGTCCCGTGGACGAGGGGGAAGGCGACGTCGATCTCGTAGAAGTCGCCGTCGGGGTTGCCCGAGGTGGCGAGGCAGACGAACCCGCGGCGGCCAGGATCAGCGCTGGGAAGGACGCGCTGCGTGCTCGTGGCCGCGGGAGATCCGGGCTCCGACAGCAGCCACGATCCCTCGTGGTCGATCTTGATGGGGAGCACGGTGTAGCGATCCGGGTCGATGGCCCGCACCAGCGAGCGCGCGGACGCGACGGACACCTCGTGCTCGCCAGACCGACCGCCATAGATCAGCGCTACGCGCGCCTTCGACATGGGATTCCTCCGATCGGGACGCCCACTGTTACCCGAGCGCGGGTCAAGACGTCGGTCCAGGTCGGGCGCGACCTCGGCGCGTCCCGCTGGAGCCGCTTGAGTCGCCCGATGGGCTGGGAGACGGATGGCCGAACGACCAGACGAACGTTGACCAGATCGGGAATGCTAGGATACCCTATCAAAGAGCGCGCACGGATCTCGACGCCTATCCGTGCAACCGCCACACCGCTGGATAGCATGACCATAGTTGTTCGCGTCCTCCGGCGTATCGCCGCCCGAACCGTCCGGGGGAGCGCACGCCGGGGCAGAATCATCGCCCTGGCACTGTTCGTGATCGCGGGCATCATCGCCCTGTCGAGCTTCGATCTCTGGCCGTCGCTGAGCCTCTCGGTCCCGTCCACGGGATCCTCGAGCGCTCCCGTTGCTCAGAATGAGCCAAGCTCGACGGCGGCGTATCTGCGCGGGCAGCAGACGTACGACGCCAAGCTCGTGTGGCAGGCATACAGCGACCGCGTGATTCAGGATCTGCAGCAGCGCGGGGTGAGCCAGGACGAGACGCAGCGGCAGCTCGACCGCGTGCGCGAAATTGGAAGCCGCATCGACCGGGTCCAGTATATCGGCGGGTACCCGATCCCCAGCGGGAGCATGCAGTTCTACGTCGTGGCGCGCACCAATCCATCCAGTAGCGATGCCACCTACATTCCCTACGTTTTCACGCTCGACACGAAAGGCAAAATTGACCGCGTCGAATAGGAGCGTCCGTTGAACAGAACGTTGGCACAGCAGGGCGGCGACGAGCTGGATCGCCAGATCGACGCGGCGCTCGATCGCGTCGGAAAATTTGTCGGCTTCTGGCTGCGCGTTGTAGCGACGCTGGCCCTGATCGCGGGGGTGTTCTGGCTCGTACTGCTCTCGCCGCTGTCGGACACGATCCGCGAGCCGGTGCTCTACCTCTTCCTCATGTTGTTCCAGATCGCCTTCGCGATCCTTTTCGTCATCGTCCAGTTCGCGGCGATCTTCTGGTTCCTCGGGCGCGGGCGGGTCTACTGGATAATGCCGGGCGAGACCGGCGTCGGCTTCGACGACTACAAGGGGAACCCGGAGGTGCTGGAGCTGGCGACGCGGATCGTGACGCTGCTGCGGGGCGTGCGGCAGTTCAAACAGATGGGCGGTGAAGTCCATCGCGGCATGCTCATGGTCGGCCCGCCGGGCACGGGGAAATCGTATCTCGCCCAGTGCATCGCCACGGAGGCCGGCGTCCCGTTTGCCTATGCCAGCGCCCCCAGCTTCCAGAACATGTTCTTCGGCATCGGCAACGTTCGCGTGATGATGCTCTATGGAAAGGCGCGGAAGCTCGCGCGCAAATACGGCGCGTGCATCATCTTCATCGACGAGATCGACGCCATCGGCGGCTCCCGCGGGAGCCAGATGGCGGGCGCGCCGGCGGG
This sequence comes from Chloroflexota bacterium, assembly GCA_035652535.1. NCBI lineage: Bacteria > Bacillati > Chloroflexota > Chloroflexota bacterium. The sequence continues at coordinate 111,844 of DASRDP010000058.1, read as the reverse complement.
GATGCTTGGGGGCCTCTTCGGCGGCGCCGGCGCAGGCCTGCTCAACGAGCTGCTCCTGCAGATGGACCCGCCGCCGCTGGACGAGAGCTGGCGGGCACGGCTCCTCCGGCGCATGGGCTTGCGCGCCCGGCCGGCCGAGCGGCCGGCGGTGTTGACCATCGGCGCCACCAACCTGCCGGAGGTGCTCGACCAGGCGCTTCTCCGTCCGGGTCGATTTGACTGGAAGATCTCTATCGATCCCCCGGACTTCGACGGGCGGAAGGCCGTCATTCAGTACTACTTGGACAAGGTGTCCCACGATCCGGCCATCCCGCTGGACCGACTGGCGATGGACATGATCGGCTACACGCCGGTGGCCATCAAGTACGTCATCAACGAGGCCGTCGTCGTCGCCCACTTCGACGGCCGCAACGTCATCGAGTATCGGGATCTGCTTCTCGCCACCGAGATGTACGAGACGGGCCTTCGACAGCCGATCCGCAGTATGCGCGCCGAGGAGCGACGCCGCATCGCCTACCACGAGGCCGGGCACGCCATCGCGCTGGTGAAGCGGATGCCTCGCGAACGGCTGGTGCAGCTCACGATCATTCGCCACGGCGGCGCGCTGGGCTACATGAAACCCAAGCCGGTCGAGGAGATCTACGGCTACAGCGTCGACGAGCTCTTGGCCAATGTGCAGGTCTCCCTCGCTGGCAAAGCGGCGGAGCAGGTGTATCTGGGGACCGAGTTCACGGGCGCAAACAGCGATCTCGTGACGGCGACGATGCTGGGCATGGGCATCATCGGCATCCACGGGATGAACGGGTCCCTCTACTCGGTGGCGACGTTCCGCGAGCCACCCGACGCCAAGATGAAGCGCGAGATCGAGAAGCTCCTGGAGGATCAGTTCACGAAAGTGAAGCTGCTCCTCGCGGAGTACCGGCCGGCCGCGGACGAGATCGTCGAGCGCCTCATGGCGGACGGGGACCTCATTGGCGACGAAGTCATCGACATCATCGGCCGATTCGAGGAGCAGAAATACGGGCAGCGCAGCCCGGAAACGACACTCCAGCGGACAGAGGAGCGCTTCCTCGGCTCGATTGCTGCCCCGGTCAACGGCATCAGCTCGCCCGCGGTCGCCTCACCCTCGTCGGCATGGTGACGGACGGCATCCCGGGCGCGGTGGCGGCGCGCCCGGATTCGGCGCTCCTCGTCGCCACCACCAACAGCGGAAAGATCCGGGAGATCGCGGCGCTCCTGTCGGTGGCGACTCGCCGCTTGGTCTCGCCCGAGGACCTCGCGACGCATCTGGACGTCGAGGAGACGGGCGCGACCTACGCCGACAATGCGCTTCTGAAGGCCCGCGCGTGGTTCGCGGCGACCGGTATGCCGACGATCGCTGAGGACTCCGGGCTCGAGATCGACGCGCTGGGCGGAGCGCCGGGCGTCTTCAGCGCCCGGTACCTGGGACTCCCCGACGGACCCGAGAAGAACGCGCGCGTGCTGGAGGCGCTGCGGGAGGTGCCGCCACGCCGGCGACGCTGTCGGTACGTGTGCGTCATGGCGCTGATCGACGAGGATGGAACGGAGCGAACCTTCGAGGGGCGCTGCGCGGGTGTCGTCGCCCTGGCGCCGGCCGGCACGGGCGGGTTCGGGTTCGACCCGATCGTGCGCATCCCGAGGCTGGGCCGGACCATGGCCGAGCTGGCCGAGGCGGAAAAGAACCGGATCAGCCACCGCGCGCGAGCGGCGGCGAGGCTGGTTCGGTACCTGCAGTCGCTATAATTTTCGACGCCCGGGGATTAGCGCAGTCTGGTAGCGCGCTTGGTTTGGGACCAAGAGGTCGGCAGTTCGAATCTGCCATCCCCGACCACATCGACGAACATGGCCCAGCCAGTGCCTCGGCGCGCGGAAAGTCCGGATGTCCTCCCGAGCCGGATCATTCGCCGGCGCTCGGGTCAGGACTGATCCGGAGCGCCGGCACGCTCCAGCAGCGCCGCCTTCGATCGATTGAACTCCGCATCCGAGATCCGGCCGGCGGCGTGCTCCTCCTCGAGCGCGACGAGCTGCTCCACCAGGCCACCGTCGCTCGAGACGCTGGCGCCCAACTCTGCGATCGGTGGCGCGCGACGCGTCCGCCGCCAGTAGAGGGCGATGACCGCGGCGCCCACGAGCGCGCCCATGGCGGCCGGGGCGGCCGGCGGGATGCGCGCGAAGATGCCGCCGGGAACCGGCAAGTCGTCCACGGTGAAACGCAGGGTGTCGCCAACGCCAAGCGGGCCCCCGCTCAGGATTCGATACTGGTGGCCGCCGATCGTGGCGTTGTCCGCGGCCGCGAGCTGCTGGCTCGCGATCGCCGGGCCCGGGGTCTCGGCGAGGACCCGAACCGTATCCACGGGATACCGAACGGTCCGCTGGAACTCCGCCTGGCTGCTGGTGTACGGGAACCGATAGCTGAAGGAGATCTCCCGCCGGCCGGGAAAGATCGGCGTGAGCGACGCGAATCCCAGGCCGATCTCCACGATTTGCGAAGGGTCGAGCCCCAGGCCGGGCGTGAGATCGAAGGAGTTGGGCGGCAGGCCAAAGACCAACAGCCCCGCGGGGCCGCCCGGCCCGCCCATCTGGGGGGCAAAGGTCCGATCGGTCGGATTCACGATGGTGTGCAGCTCCGTGACCGTGATGGCCCGGCTGCCGGTGTCGACATCGGTCACGATCACCGCGCTCTGGTCGAATCGGATGCCGGGATCCGTCGTGACGCTCTCGTACACCGTGAGGTCCTTGCTCACGGCGCCGCCGCCGTCCGGCGGGGTCACCTGGACGACGTAGGTCGCTCCCTCATAGTCGCTGGCCAGCACGTACGTCGCGCCCGCCGCGACTGGGATGCCGCTTGCCACGAAGTGCCCGTCGTCCCCCAGGCTCGCGTCCCACGAGCCCTGAATCTTTTCGTCGGCGAAGGACACGACCTTGATCTGGAGGTCCGCTGGCGGCGCCGCGCCCGCTGTGCCGTTGACGACCTGCCCCTCGACGCTAAACGCTTCGCCCGGCCCGCCGGCGTCCGGATCCGCGCTCTGGGCACGCATCACGGTCGCTCCGGGCCAGCCGACGGCGAGGGCGAGACCGGCCAGCGCCGCGAGTCGAACGAGCCGCCTCATCCCTGGTCGGCCGTCCAGGCAGCTCCGCCGCTGTTGCTAACGAACACGTGGCCGTCGTCGTCGATGGCCACCAGTCGATCCCCGCGGCCGGCCACCGCGCGCACCGATCCCTGGAACGGCAGCTTCTCCCATTCCGACCCGTCGCGCGTCGTCCGGAAGATCCCGTCGGAGGACGCCGCGTAGAGCGCGCCCCGGGTGGCGTCGGCGCTAACGCCGCGCACCACGCCGGTCACGGCGAGGTTCACGGCGCCGGCGGCAGAGGCCCATGTGCGCCCGCCGTCGCCGGAACGAATCACCGACCGGCCGGCCGCCAGGTAGATCGCCTGCCCTCCCTGGGATCCCGGCAGGATTGCAAGGCCAGTGACCGGATCGTTCACGGGAGCGGCGACGAGCATCCAGTGTGCTCCGTCGTCGGTGCGATAGAGGCCGGCACCGGCCACGTAGGCGAATGCGCCGTCCATGCCACTGCCTGCACCCGCGATCCCTCCATCGGGCAGGTCTGTCGTGATCTCGACCCATGTCGCGCCGCCGTCGTCGCTCTCGAGCGACACGTCGCGGCCGACCGCGAGCCAGGGCGCGCCGTCGCGCGTCGCGATGCCGGAGATGTCCGCCGCGGCCCCGCCAGGACGCCAGGCCCGTCCATCGTCGCTTCGGAGGAGCCCGTTCTGTGTCGCGACCCAGAAGCCGCCCCTCGCGTCCGTGACGACGGCGTGAACCTGCAGGCCCGGGAGCGCGCCGACCGGCGCCTGGGCGGCCTGGATGCTCCGGGCGTGGGCATAAATGAACACGATGCCGGCAATGGCCGCCGCGACGCCCGCCGCTCCGCCGACGGCGTAAACGATCCCGCCGCGCTGGGACGCTGCCGTCGTTCGCGGCGACGCCGCCGGGACGCGACCATTGGCGTGGTCCACGACCGCGCTCGCGACGCCCGTCGGCCGCCCCATGGCGGCCAGTTCGCGTTCGACCTCCCGCCGAATGTGCGCGCGCCGCTCGGTGAAGGCCGCGATCTCGCGCAGCGCCTCCGCGGCGCGCCGCCGCCCGTCGTATCGGAATCGCGCGTAGTCGGCTTCGGAGAGGTTGCCGATCTCCCAATCGTTCTGCGCGTCCTGGATGTCGGCGAGCGCGCTCCGGTAGCGCTCCTCCACTTCCGCGAGTCGGCTCTCGACCCCTTCGAGCCGACGGCGCGTTGATCGCGCGAAGAGCGGCCGGCTGATGACGGCAAGGCCGATGGCGACCAGAACGATCGCGGCGATCGCGGTCAACGAATCGCCTCGTCGTGGATCAGCTCGTAGGTCTCGTCCACGGTTTCGAGATACGGCGCCAGGTCGTCGTCGGGAACGGGGGGCGAGGCCGGCGTTGGCTTGCGACGAAGCTTCCACCCGAGAAAGGCCAGCGTCGCGAGGAGCGCGAGGTACGGCGCCACCCAGGCGACAGTGGTGAACCCCCGCCGCGGCGGCTCCATCAAGATGCTCTCGCCGTATCGCTGCACGAAGTACCGGACGATCTCGTCCCTGCTCTCTCCGCTCTCCAGCTTCTCCCGAATCACCCCCCGCATCTGAACGGCAAGCTGCGAGGGCGAATCGGCAACGGACAGCCCCTCGCAGATCGGGCACCGGAGCTCTTGCGCGATCTGTCGCGCCCGCTCATCGACCGGCATATCGCCCCCCGAGGCGGCACGGCCGATGGACGGAATCATGAGGAGCGCGATGGCCGCGAGCCCGAGGCCGAGAAGAGCGTTTCCAGCGGGTCGTCGTCGCTGGGTCGCTCGCGAGCCGGCGACGGACGCGCTGGCGCGGGGCATGATGGTCGCGCTCATCCGAAGGGCTGGCTGGGCGCCGACGGCGCGGGGGAAACGCCCAGCGGCTGGCCGGCGCGTCCGCGGCTCGCGATGGGCACGCGCTGGATCGCGGGCGCTCGTTCCGGCCAAAGGCTCACGAACGCGCCGACGAGGAGGATGACCCCGCCAAACCAGATCAAGGGCACCATCGGGTTGATGATGGCGACGAGGCTGATGGTGCCGTCGTCTCCCCAGCCGGTGAGGACGAGATACAGGTCCTCCAGGCGCTCCGTCTCGATGGCGACCCGCGTCGCCGGCTGATCGTTGAAGTTTTGAAAGAAGACGCGCCCGGGGGAGACGGTTCGCGAGGGACCGCCATCTTCCGACAGGGCGAGCTGCGCTGTGACGGACCGCGCGTCGCCGACCGTCCGGTCGGTCAAACCCTGGTACGTCAACGTATAGCGCCCGATGGTGAGGGATCCGCCGACCGGCAGGGTCACGTCCCGGGACTGTTGGTAGAACGAGGAGGAGACCACGCCGACCGCGATGAAGGCGATCCCCAGGTGAACGAGGTAGCCGCCGTAGCGGGGTCGGGCCCGCGCGATCAGGTGGCGGACGGCCGGCAGGAACCATTCGCCCGTCGACCGCATACGCGCGCGGATTCCACGCCAGTACTCCGATGCGACGGTGGCGGCGGCAAAGACCGCGGCCGCCAGCGCGAGGATCGCCGCCACCTCCCGAAGGCCGAGAACGGCCATCACGGTCGTCGCGACCCCGGCGACGGCGAGCGGGACGACGAATGTCCGGCGGAGCTGGGTCGCGGTCGCCTTGCGCCACGGGAGCAGGGGCCCAATCCCCATGAGGAGGAGCAGGCCGAGCAGGAGCGGCCCGTTGACCTGCCGGTAGAAGGGCGGGCCGACGGTCGCCTTCGTCCCGCGCACGGCCTCCGACAGGACCGGGAAGATCGTTCCCCAGTAGGTGGCGAACGCGATGCCCACCAGGAGCACGTTGTTCAGGAGAAAGCCCGACTCCCGCGACACGATCCCTTCGAACTGCTCGCTGTCGCGCAGAGATGGGAGGCGCGCCAGAAGCGCCGCCACCGATCCGATCACCACGGTGGCTAGGAAGGCGAAGAAATATGGGCCGATCGTCGACTGGGCGAAGGAGTGGACCGACGAAATGACGCCGCTCCGGACGATGAAGGTGCCCTGGACGGCGAGACAGAAGGTGGCGACGATCAGGGCCATATTCCACACCTTCAGCATGCCGCGCCGCTGTTGGACCATCACGGAGTGGACGTAGGCGGTGAGGGCGAGCCACGGCATGATGGCGGAGTTCTCGACCGGGTCCCAGCCCCAGTATCCGCCCCAGCCGAGCACGTGGTAGGCCCACCACGCGCCCAGGAGGTTGCCCGCGCCCAGGAACGCCCACGCGAACAGGGCGAACCGACGCGTGGCGCGCATCCAGTCCGCGTCCGTGCGCCCGGCGAGAAGGGCGCCCATGGCGAACGCGTACGGGACCCCGACGCTGGCATAGCCGAGCAGGAGCATGGGTGGATGGATGAGCATGCCCTGGTCGTAGAGGAGGGGGTTCAAACCGCGCCCGTCTGCTGGGATTGCCAGCATGCGATCGAAGGGGCTCGAGACGAACGTCAGGATGTAGAGAAAGAACACCTCGATCGCCATCGCCACGGCGATCACGTAGCCGATCATCTGGCGGAGGCGGTCGAAGGTCGCGCGAATAGCGATGGCCGAGAAGACGCTCAGCGCCAGCGCCCAGTACAGGAGGGAGCCCTGCTGACCGCTGTAGAACGAGGCGATGATGTACTGGACGGGCATCGATCGGCTGGAGTGCTCCACCACGTAGGCGAGGGAGAAATCGTGGGTGAGAAACGCCGCGACCAGCGTGCCGGCGGCCAGGGCGATCATGCCAGCGACAACGAAGGCGCCGTTGCGGGCCGCCCTGAGCAGGAGCTCGTCGCCGGATCTCGCTCCCAAGGCGCCAGCCAGCACAGAACAGCCCGCCGCGACCAGCGCGGCAATCAGGGCAGCGACGCCGAGGTCGGCCGCGGTCAGCTCCATCGTTCCTTTCCGTCCAATCGCTCTACCGAATGGTCTCTTCGTACACGGATTTCAAAGCAACGGCAAGACCGTAGATCGCGAGGCCGAGGGCGAGGACGCGACCCTCGGGCCCGCGCCACCATGGCCTCGCCGGCTGTGTCCCCGCGCCCAGGCGTCGCGCCTCCCGGAACATCCAGATGGCCAGCGCGACCTTGACGGCCAGCAGCGCAACATAGATGGGCGGTAGCGCCGCGGACGAGAGCCGTTCGACGCTCAGCACCACGCCCGTCACCACGAACACGCCGATCCCCGCGCGGAGGATCTCGCGGAACCCCCGCCACGCCGCGGAATCGGGCGGCGCGACGCTGGAGCGCACGAGCGCGTATGTCAGGGTACCTCCCACCCACGTTGCCGCCGTTATGGCGTGCGCCAGCCGCAGGATGCCGATGAGCAGCTCCGCGATCACGGCGACGCGCGGCGCCGACTCACGTTTGGATCTCTCGAACCAGCTTCCGCAGCTGGTCCTCGTCGAGCGGACCGATCCATCGGCTTGCGAGGCTTCCATCCGCCCGGACGAAGAAGGTCTCCGGAATTCCCGTCACCCCAAATTCAATCGCCGTTTTGCCGCCGAGATCGACCCCGTTCTTGTAGCCCACGCCGTATCGCGCCAGAAACGCGCGGAGGTCGCTCTCCGTGTCCCACTCGCTGATACCGAGAAAGGCGACGTTCTCCGCCTCGTACTCGCGCGCCATGCGGGCAAAGAGCGGCGCTTCTTCCTGACACGGCACGCACCAGCTCGCCCAGAAATTCAGGACGGCGGGCCTGCCTTCAAGGTCGCTCGCCTTCAGCGTCGCGCCGTCGACGAGGGAGAGGGTGAAGTCGGGCATCACGGCGCTAGCGAGGGTCCCCGGCCCTCCCGCCGTGTTAACGCCGAATGACCCGCCACCGGACGACTGCCGGGCCAGGACGGTCCCGAGGGCGAGCAAGATCGCTGCGATGAGCACGAGAGGGGGCGCGGCCAGCAGCGGGCGCGCAAGTCGATCAATCAGGGCGCAGGGCCTTCCTCAAAGCTGATCAACACACATTGTACCGCGTCGCCTTCGCTTCGCCCCGCCCAAGGGCTTCATCGGTCCGGGGGATGGAGATCGCGCGGCAACGGCACGTCCCAGTCGTCGGCGCCTCGCCGTGGGCGCTCCTCGTCGCCGGGGAGCTTGTTGCGCGCGATGAACCACGTGGCGAAGGCGAGCAGGAACACGAGCGACCCCCACAGGACCACAAACAAGAGCGCCACGAGGACCAAGAGCACCCAGATGGAGAATCCGCTACCGTCCACAGCCAGGCGCCCCTACGCGAACATGTAGATGCGGCACTCGCGCTCGGGCCGCAGGGAGACGGTCCGGAGTCCAGACAGCGCGAATCCCTTCGCCTCGAATCGAAGGAGCTGGCTCTTCCACTCATCGCGCTCGCGCGGCTCGGGTCCAAACGGGAAGGCCGCGAGGAGCAGGGCCCCGCGCCCGCCGGAGAGCATGGCGAGCCCACTGAGCTTATCCATCTCGCGCGCGACCTGCTCGACCGAGATGACGGTCGGCCGCGCGTCCCGCCCGGCGCCGGCATAGCTGGTGAGGAGGCTCTGCACCATGAGCCACCACTCCCCGTCAGCTGTGGCGAGCCAAACGTCGCACCCATGATGGTCGGGCCGAAGGTCGCGGATCCGGGAGCCGGCCAGCGGGAGCAGCGTCGCGAGCGCTTCGACTTGCAGCCAGGAGTCGGGGCGCATGCGATAGCGATCGAAGATGCGAAAATAGTCGGCCCGGGCCTCGAAGTGGTCGAGGAGGCCATTCCAGACGTCTTCCACGACTCCCCTCTACCGAGGAGTGTACACATCCGCCGACAGATCGGGCCGGTGCGCTTCACCATGGGGACGCCGGTGGGCAAGATGGACGAACGAACGTGCGAGGTCTGCAGCTTGGGGGGAAGCGACCTGCCCTGGGTGGGGAAGGCGGGACTCGAACCCGCACGCCTCTCGGCACGTGATCCTAAGTCACGCTCGTCTGCCAGTTCCGACACTCCCCCGACACGTGTCACGATACCATCCGCTAAATCGGACGGTCAATCGATCGCCCCCGGGCTTCTGCGCCCTTGAGCCCAGCGCGGTTCGCCATCCACGCCGTCGACGGCCGTGCTCGAACCGGGGTGCTGACGGGGAGACACGGTTCGATCGCCACGCCCGCGTTCGTGCCGGCGGGCCCGCACAGCGTCGAGCGGCGGCTCACGCCGACCGACATCGCTGGCGTGGGCGCCGCAGCCCTGATGGTGAGCCTCTACGATCTCACGCTGCGCAGCGGCGTCGACGTCGTGGCGTCCCTCGGCGGCCTGCATCGCTTTCAGGGATGGTCTGGCATCGTGATTGCGGAGAGCGGCGCCCGCGCCATATTTGGGTCGATTTCCGCACGGTCCTCCTCCACTGGGGACACGGAAGGCGCCGTGCTCCGGGCGCGGCCGCCCCTGCGGCGGGTGAGGTTGGACGGCCTGGAGTACGTGTCTCACGTCGACGGATCCGCTCGCGTCCTCACGGCCCGGGGCGCGATCGTGGATCAGGAGCGGCTCGGCGTCGACGGCATGTGCGCCCTCGCTGACTTGTCGGGAGCGGCCAGCCCCAGTCGGGCGCGCGCGGCCGTGGACCGAAGCCTCACGTGGGGGCGCGACGCCCTCGAGGCGCGCACGCGCTCGGACGTCTGGCTCTTCGGCTGCGCCGTCGGCGGGACCTTCCCGGACCTGCGCCATGCGAGCGCAGCCGGCGTCGCTTCTCTTCCTTTCGACGGCTTTACGGTCGACGGCCTCCCATCAGCGCCGACGCCCCTTCGCGCCGAGCTCGTCGGCGTCGCCACCTCGGCGCTGCCCGACGACAAGCCTCGCATCATCGTGGCGGCCGAGCTGGGCGACTTACCGGCCCTCGCCGCCCTCGGGTGCGACATCGTCGCCTCTGACGCGCCGGCGCGGCTGGCGGAAGCGGGGGTCGTGTACGGAGCCTCCGGGCGGCTCCAGCTGTTGGACGATGCGTACGGCGACGACTTTCGACCCATCCACGACGGCTGCGGCTGTGCCGTCTGCGTGACCTTTACGCGCGCGTACCTCCACCATCTCTTCGTGGCCGGCGAGCTGCTCGCGCCCCGCCTGGCCGCGATCCACAATCTCGCGTTCGCCTGCAACCTCGCACGCGCCGCGCGGGACGCCATCGAAGCGGGATGCCTCGCGGATCTCTGCGCGGCGGTCCGCGCCTGATCAGCGCCGCCCGAACTCGCGCTCGAGCTGGGCGTGCGAGAGCAAGAGCGCCGTGGGACGGCCGTGGGAGCACGTCGCGCACAGCTCTGCTTCGTCGAGCTGGTTGAGGAGCGCCTGCATTTCGGCCATTTCGAGCCGCTGGCCCGCCTTGACCGCCGTCTTACAGGAGAGCAGGAGGGCGAGGCGCTCGCGCCAATCGGGCCCGGCCCCAAGCTCGTCGAGCGCTTCGTGGGTCTCACGGAGCACCTGATCGAGCTGGCGCGCGCGTAGCGCGCTCGGAACCGAGCGCACGATGATCGCGCCGTCGCCGAAGAGGGCGGCGTCGAAGCCCAGCCGAGCGAGCGCGGCGACGTACTCATCGGCGGCGCCGCGCAGCGCGCGTGGCAGATCGACGACGACCGGATCGAGGAGGATCTGCGCGCGCTGCCGATCGGCGTAGGCCCGCTCGAGCCGCTCGAGCAGGACGCGCTCATGGGCGGCGTGCTGGTCCACCAGGTAGAGGCCGGCTCGTCCTTCGCAGATGATGTACGTCAGCGCGATCTGCCCGAGGATACGCAGGGAGCCAAGACGGGGTCGGTCGATCGGATCGCTCGGGTCGACCGGCGGTCCCGCCCCGAAGAGCGAGGCGGGCGCGGGGTCGAGGGGGTTCTCCGGCATTGCGGTCGCCGCGAACGTTGGTCGCACGTCGAGCGTTGGTATTCCGACCGCTTCCATGAGTGTCGCGCGGACGGCTCGGTGGACCGTCCCGAAGATGGGTCGATCGCGCAGGAGACGCACCTCACGCTTGGTGGGGTGCACGTTGGCGTCGACTTCGTGCGGGGCGACACAGATGTCCACCAGGGCAACGGGGTGGCGCCCGATGGGGAGCTGCGTAGCGTATCCGTCTTCGATGGCGTAGGTGAGGCTACGGCTGTCGACCGGGCGTCGGTTCACGGTGAGAAAGATCCCGTTGCGCGTCGCGCGGTGAAGGGAGGGGGCGCCGATGAGACCGCTGAGCCCGACCGTGTCGCCGGTCTGCTCGTCGGGCGGTCCACGGAGCACGAGGAGGTTCCGCGCCACCTCCGGCCCGAACAGCGCCGTGGCGACGTCGCGGAGGTCGCCGGAGCCGGAGGTCCGAAGCACCGGGCGCGCGTCGCATTCGAGCGCGAAGGCGATTTCGGGGTACGCCAGCGCGTATGCCTGCACGATCGCGCCGATGTGGGCGGTCTCCGAGGAGGCCGCGCGCTGATACTTCCGCCGGGCGGGCACGCGGTCGAAGAGGCGATCGACGGTCACGCTCGTCCCCGTCCGGCGCGCCTGTGGCACAACGGACCCGACGGCGCCGCCCTTCGCGGCGATCTGCGCGCCCGGCGCGCCCTCCGTTGCGCTCACGATGGCCACGTCGGCGACCGCGGCCAGGGCGGCGAGCGCCTCCCCGCGAAATCCCAGCGTGGCGAGCCGCTCCAGGTCATCGGCCGACTCGATCTTGCTGGTTGCGTGGCGCCGAAATGCCGCGGGAAGATCCTCGGCGGCTATTCCGCAGCCGTCGTCCGCGACTCGAATCCGGGTGTAGCCGCCATCCCAGATCTCGATCGATATCCGCCCGACCCGGACGAAATCCTCAGCCAGCTCGGACGAAGCGCCGGCCTCGCGCCGGATGGGCCGGGCGAGCACCGCGTCGACGGCGTTCTCGATCAGCTCCTTCACGGCATCGCCCGCCCGGGTGATCACCTCGCCAGCGGCGATCTGCGCGATGACGTCCGGCGAGAGCTGGCGGATGGACATGGGACGGTCGTCTACCGCGGCTCGCACACGACATCGACGAGCGCCGTCTTCCCCTGCTCCTTGACGGCGCGGATGGCGCGCTCCAGGGCTGGTCTCAATTCGGACAGCTCGGTGACGGGGCCCTCGCCGTGGCAGTCGTAGGCGCGGGCCAGCGTCGCGAAGTCGACGTTCGGGTCCGTGATCTTCGTTCCAACCCCGGCGTTCTCCACCGCGCGGTCTCGGTACTCGGCGATCTGGATCCCATGCTCCTCGGAGTTGTAGAGGGACCGGTTGTTGTGGAGAACGGCCAGCATGGGGACGTGGTGGTGGGCGGCGGTCCAGAGCGCGCTGGGGGTGAAGAGGAAGTCGCCGTCCGCCTGGAGATTGACGGTGAGTCGGTTCGTGCCGCGCGCGGCCAGCGCGGCGCCGATGGCAGCTCCCATCCCATATCCGAGGCCCGCGCCGCCGCTCCCGCCGAGGTACTGGTGGGGTTCGCGGAAGTCCCAGAGGCGGCGCGCCCAGCCGTTGAGCGAGCCATTGACGAGCCACCAGTCCTCGGCTTTGATGACGTCCCACACCGTTGCGGCGACCGCCGCGAGCGCCAGGGGGGACCGCCCCGTCGACTGGGCCGCCTGCTGGCGCCACTGCGCGCGGCGGGCTCGGTTCCGGTCAGCCCATGCGGCGCCGCGCTGGGAGAATCGGTCGCGGGCCTCCGCGCGGCTCACGAGCCGCTCGCGGACCAGCGCATCGAGCAGCGGGAGAGCGACCGCGGTATCGGCCACCACGTTCATGTCGGTGGGAACCTGGCGCTGGAAATCCCCGGTCCAGCTTCGCACGAGGAGGTCGTTGACCCCGATGGAGACCACCGTGCACTCGCGACTCTGGACGTACTCGGTCGTGCGGCGGACGCGGTCGACACGCGTGAGGGCGCCATAGGGGTCCTGCACACCGAGGAGCAGGACGAGGTCGGACTCGGCGAGCGCCTCGGCTGAGGCGCCCGTGGCGTCCAGAGGGTGCGTGGTCGGAACGGAGAACCGGTCCCCGACCTCGATTATCGGCGCGCCGAGGGCCTCGGCCAGCGCCACCAGCGCCGGGACGGCGGCCGGCTCCCGCCCAACCATGTCGGCCACGATGGTGGGCCGCTGGGCGGCGACGAGCAGGTCGGCAAGCCGTTCGAGCGACGCTGGATCGGGCGCGATTGGGGTCGGCGTGCCGAACCGGGAGACGTTTGGAACCACCAGCTCGCCCTCAACCCGCATCTCCTGCAGCTCGGTGTCGAAGCAAACGTAAACGGGTCCGGTGGGCTGCGTCGTCGCAACCTTATAGGCGCGCGTGAGGGACTCCGCGCACGCGGCGAGGCTGGGAGGCTGGTCATCCCACTTGACGAAGTCGCGTACGAGGTTGCCCTGGACCAAAGCCGTGTGGATCCAATCGATGCGCGGCCTTCGCCGCATGGGGTCCACGGGCCCGGTCCCCCCGAGGACCAGGATCGGCACGCGGTCCACCCATGCATTGAAGATGGCCATGGTGGCGTGCTGGAGACCCACGACGTTGTGGGCGATGGCGACCATGGGGCGTCCCGCCGCCTTGGCATACCCGTGGGCGATGGCGACGGAGATCTCTTCGTGGAGGCACTCGATGATCTCGGGCCGCTGCTGGCCCGCGAAATTCACCAGGGAATCGTGAATGCCACGAAAGCTTGAGCCGGGATTGAAGGCCGCGTACTCGATCCCCAGGGCGCGAATCACCTCGACGATGTAGTCTGATCCGAACTCGGCCCGCGAGCGCGTGCCTTCCGTCGGCGTCGCCAGCGCTGCGTCTCCTGTAGCCATCTGATCCTCCTTGTCGATTCGCGTGTGCGACGGGCGGCTCAGTCCCCGGATGCGTTGGTGGGACTGGGACACGAGGCCTCGACCCAGCTCCGCGCGCGGTCCCGGAGCTGGGCGAGCGCTGTGAGCGCTTGAATCGGCGACAGGTGGTCGATATCCAGCTCGGTGAGATCGGCGACGACGGGCGGGATGGCTGGCGCGCACGGGCCCGCCGCCGAGTTCCCGCGTGTCGTCGCGCCACCCTCGCGCTCGAGCCGCTCCAGCTCCTCCGTCGCGCGCTGGATGATCGGCTCCGGAATCCCGGCGAGCCGCGCGACGTGCACGCCGTAGCTCCGATCGGCGCTCCCCGGTACGACCCGGTAGGTGAAGGCGATGCGGTCCCGGGATTCCACGACCTCGGTGTGGACGTTTTGGATCACGCCGTCCTCGCGCTCGAGGGCGGCAAGCTCGTGATAGTGGGTTGAGAAGATGGTGCGGCAGGCGTGGGAGGGATTGGCGAGCTGCTCGACGATGGCCCGAGCGATCGCCATCCCGTCGTACGTACTGGTCCCCCGCCCAACCTCGTCGAAGAATATCAGGCTGCGGCGCGTCGCGCTCCTCAGAATGGCGGCGGTCTCGGTCATCTCGACCATGAAGGTGCTCCGCCCGCCCGCGATGTCGTCTCCCGCGCCCGAGCGCAGGTAGATCCGATCGACGAGCCCGAGGCGCGCAGACTCGGCGGGAACGAAGAAGCCGCACTGTCCCATGTGCGTGACGAGCAACACCATCCTGCCGAACGTCGTTTTGCCAGCCATGTTCGGCCCCGTCAGCAACAGCACGGCCGGCGCTTCGGCGCCGCCGGATTGGTCCGGCCCCGTCGCGCCGATCCGAATGTCGGACGGGATGTACGCGTCCCATCCCAGAGCCTGCTCGACGACGGGGTGCCGACCCGCGGTGATCTCGGTCACCGGCTCCTGGAGAATCGTCGGGCGAACGTACCGGCGCTCGTCGGCGATCTGGGCCAGCGACGCGAGCGCGTCCAGCTCGGCGATGGCGACGGCCGTGGACTGGAGGCGGGCCGCCTCCTGGGCTATGCGCGCGTTGAGCGCTTCCATCGCCTCGCGCTCGATCTCGGCCATGCGGGCGGCCGATCGGGCCTGGCTCGCCTCGTGCTCGCGCAGCTCGGCGATCACGAATCGCTCCACCGAGGCAAGAGTCTGACGCCGCTGGTATCCCAGTGACTCCAGCAGCTCGCCCACAGTCCGTGCGCCGGTCTCCTGCCGTCGGTAGTAGTCCAGCTCCTGCCCCAGCGTCGACGTGCTGACTTCGAGGTAGTACCCGAACACCCGGTTGTAGCCGACCTTCAAGTTCTTGAGGCCGGTCCGCATCCGCTCGCGGCGCTCCAACTCCACGAGCCAGTGTCGACCATCGGCAGCGCTCGAGCGCAGCTCGTCCAGCTCGGGAATCCGTCCGGAGCGAATCACGCCCTCGCCGAAGGTCGAGGGCGGGTCGTCGATCACGGTCGACCGGACGTCGTCGACGACGGATGCCGGCGGATCGATTCGATCCGTCACCGGCGCGAGCGCCCCCGCGTTCGCTGTCTCGGACCGAAGTATTGCGCGCAGCGCGGACGCGCCCTCGAGGCCGGACGCCAGGGCCAGAGCTTCCCGAGGAGTTAGGAGCCGCTGCGCCGCGCGCCCGGCCAGCCGCTCCAGGTCCGGCACGGTGGCGAGGACGTTCCGGACCTCTGCTCGAAGCTCCCGCAGCTCGGCCAGCCCCTGGACGAGGTCGAGGCGCTCCTCGATGGCGCGAAGCTCCAGCAGGGGATGGCCGATCCACTGCGCCAGGCATCGGGCGCCCATGGCCGTCCGCGTCACGTCCAGCGATTCGAGGAGGGACCCGGCGCGCTGGCCCGTCGCGCCGCGAATCAGCTCCAGGTGGTCGCGCGTCGCCGGGTCGATGAGCATGAACCCGCGCGCATCGTAGACTCGGAGGCGCTCGATGCTTGCCAATGCCCGCGGCTGCGTACGGCCGACGTATCGAAGGATCGCGGACGCCGCCGCCGCCGAAGCGCCATCACGGTCGAGCCCCAACGCGGCGATGGTGGATACGTGGAAATGCTGGCACAGCGCTCGCTCCGCGCCAGACCGCGAGAAGAGCATCTGATCGCTGGTGCAGGGGGTGTCGGCGGGGAGGAGCGCCGCGATCGGCTCCGTCACCTCGGCGAGGCACTCGGCCGGCCGGAGGCGGGCAAGCTCGCCGCGCGCGATGGATGGGGCGTCCGGTCCGTCGATCTCCGTGCACGCGAAGGCGCCCGTGCTGATGTCCGCGTACGCCAATCCGATTCGCTGGTGACCGACCACGATCGCAGCGAGATAGTTGGACTTGCTCGGCGTGAGAAGCGCGCTCTCGACAAGGGTGCCCGGCGTGATGACGCGCGTCACCTCCCGCGGGACGAGGGTCCCGGACGACGAGGCAGCCGCCGTGGCGGCCTGACCATCCGCGCGCTGCTCGGCGATGGCGATGTGGTATCCGCGCTCGACCAGGCGCGCGATGTAGGGATCCGCCGCGTGGACCGGCACGCCGGCCATCGGCAGCCGCTCCCCGCGCCCCATCTCCCGCGAGGTGAGCGCCACATCGCACACGGAGGACACGACGCGGGCATCATCCTCGAAGGTCTCGTAGAAGTCCCCGAGCTGGAAAAACAGGATCGCGTCCGGATGCTGCTCTTTCAGGCGGAGGTACTGCCTGCGGATGGGGCTCGCAGCCGGTGGCACGAACGCGAGCTGCATCCCGAGCTACCCGGTGCGGCTCATGGCGGAGTCGCCGACGTGCAGGTCCACCGGAAGATCGGCGTGTCGATCCTCTCGCCCCATGCCGATGTAGCGGAATCCGCGGCGCGCCATCTCGTCGGGATCGTAGATATTTCGCCCGTCCAGGAGCACTCGCGAGCGCATCACATCCGCCACGCGCGCCATGTCCAGCTCTTTGAACTCGTTCCACTCGGTCACCAGGACGATGGCGTCGCATCCGCGGGCCATGTCGTACGGGTCGCTGGCGAAGTAGACGTTGGACAGGGTGCGCTTGGCGTGGTCCATCGCCGCCGGATCGAAGGCGCGCACCGTCGCTCCCTCGGTCTGGAGGAGGTGGACGATCTCGAGGGATGGCGCGTCGCGCAGATCGTCGGTGTTGGGCTTGAACGCGAGCCCGAGAACCCCCACGACCTGGCCGTCGAGCCCCCCGAAGACGCCGCGGAGCTTCTGGATGACCGAGCGGCGGACGTCGCGGTTGATCTCCATCACGGCACGGAGAAGCTGTGGGTGCGAGCCGTGGATCGACGCCATGTATTCGAGAGCCCGAACGTCCTTCGGAAAACAGGAGCCGCCGTAGCCGAGGCCCGCGTCGAGGAAGCTCCGGCCGATGCGGCGGTCGTAGCCCATTCCCTGGGCCACCTGGGTGACGTCGGCGCCGAGCCGCTCGCAGATGCCGGCGATCTCATTGATGAACGAGATCTTCGCCGCGAGAAAGGCGTTCGAGGCGTATTTGACCATCTCCGCCGTGCGCATGTCCGTGATCAGCATCGGGGCCCCGAGCGGACGGTACAGATCCGCGACGCGCTCCGCGGCCTCCCGGTCGTTTGCCCCGAGAACGATGCGATCCGGATTGAAGAAGTCGCCGATGGCCGACCCCTCCCTGAGAAACTCGGGGTTGCAGACGACGTGGAAGGGATACGGCTCCGACAGCTCCTGCCGGACGATGTTCGTGATGGTGTCACCAGCGCCGATGGGCATGGTGCTCTTGTTGACGATGGTGAGAGGACCGGTTGCCGATTGCGCAATGCTCCGCGCGGCGGCCTCGGAATATCGCATGTCCGCTTCGCCCGCGGCTCCGCTGGGGGTGCCAACAGCGATGAAGACGAACTCGGCGCCGGCGACGCCCGCGCCGTAGTCGGTCGTAAACGCGAGGCGCTGCGCCGATGCGTTGCGCTCCACCATCTCGTCGAGCCCTGGCTCGAAGATGGGGATCCGCCCGCGCTGGAGTGCCGCGATCCGGTCCGCGTCGATGTCGATGCAGATCACGCGGTTGCCGAGGTCAGCGAAACAGGCGCTCGTCACGAGCCCCACATATCCCGCGCCCACCACGGTAATCCTTGCCACAAGCTACCCCTTGGTTGCCGACGGCAGCGCTTCCGGAGGAGATAGGAGGCTCGAGGCGACTATAGCAACACCTCTCAGCGGCCAGCAACCGGCGGCTCTGTCGCCCGCCGTGGCCGCCGCGTGATCTCCGGGATGCTGATGTTCTCCTGCCAGAGAAAGAAGAGTCCGGCCACAACGACAGGAACGATCAACACCAGATGAACGGTAAGGGTAAAGCCGACCGCGTCCGGCGGCGTTGCTCGGACGACATCCACCAGCAGCTCCTTCAGCGCCACGTCGAATGTTCCCACGTAGCCAGGGGACGACGGAACGAGGGTGGCGAGGTTGGCCACGGCCGCCCCCATCATGCTCACGGCCATCGAGCCCGGCAGCGCAAAGCCGGCCATGATGACGCGATACATGCCGGCCTCGATCACCCACGCGACGAGCGACAGCCCGAGGACCACGAGTCCGGTCGTGGGGTTCGCGATCGCCCCGAGACCGCTGAGCGCGGTCTCCATGGCGCGCTCCAGCGGCCCGTGAAACCGCTCCGGGAAAAGGCGGATGACGCGAATCCCGACCCATCGAGATGGACCCGGGACGGACCCGGCCCAAAGGAGCGCGATGGTGACCACCGCGAAGAGCACCGCCGAGGCCGCCGCCACATTTCGCATGGGGTCGCCTGCCCCGGAGAGCAGAATTCCGACGACGAGCAGCACCGTGAGGGCGATTCCGTCCAGTACGCGCTCCACGACGATGGCGGCCAGGGAGGTGCCGACCGGCACGCCGTGGCGCGCGACCAGAAAGATCCTCGCCACTTCGCCGAGCCGGCCGGGGAGCAGATCGTTCAAGGTGAGGCCGATGACGAGCGCGCGGAAGAGATCGGGAAACGCGACCGGGTAGCCCCGCATGAGCCGCTGCCATCGAAGGCTCCGGACCGCCGTCCCCAGGAAGTACAGGGGAACGGCCGGGATGAGAAGCAGCAGGTTCGCGGACCGCAGGCTGCTCACCACGTCGCCAAGGGGCACGGAGCGCGCGAGGAGCGCGAGGCAGGCGACGCTGATCCCAATGCCGATGACCGGGCGTAGGATCCTCCCGGCGCTCACGAGTTCCTGCGCCGCGTCATTGGCCGGACGCGTCCGATGATTCGGCGTCCGCACCCGCGCCGACGTCCAGCTCGACGATGGTGCCACTCTGCGAGTCGCTCGCAAGGAGGTGCCCGTCGCGGTCCAGCTTGATGCCAACGGGCTGGCGGAGCTGCGTACCGGCGGGGAGCGCCAGTTCGCCCACGAGCCCGTCCTGCACGCGCACGATGGAGTGGTCGTCGGGCCTGGTCGCGTACACGGTGCCGTCGGACGAAACCGCGAGATATGGCTTATTGGTGAGCGTCTGACTGCTCCACCCGCTCACGGCATACTGGCCAAGAGGCTGGAACGTCGCGTCGAAGACCTGGATTCGCTCGTTCCACGTGTCGGCCACGTAGACCTTGCCCTGCGCGTCGACGGCGATCCCAACCGGCTCGCGGAACTGCCCGAGTCCTGCGCCCTCTGTGCCGAAGGAGCGGTAGTACACGCCGTTTTGGTCGAAGACCTGGATGCGTTTGTTTCCGGTGTCCGTGACCAGGACCTGTCCCGACGGCGTGATCGCGATATCGCGCGGCCCGTAGAACCGGGATGGCTCGGAGCCGATCTGCCCGGTTCCCCACTTCAGGAGGAACCGGCCGCTCGCGTCGAACTTCTGAATTCGGTGGTTCCATGTATCCGCGACGAATACCGAACCGTCCGGCGCGACGGCGATCCCCCACGGCTCGTTGAATTGCCCATCGCCATCACCCCGAGTTCCCCACGTCCCGGCGACCGTGCCGTCTGGATTGAACACCGTGACGGTCGATGAGCCGGCGTCGGCCACATAGATCTTGCCGTCCGGACCCGTCGCGACCCCCTTTGGCTCGCGGAGCGCCGCGACGCCGCCGGGTCGGCCCATGGAGCCGATCACGCGCACGCTACCCACCTCGGGCACCGCCGCGTTCGGTCGACCTGGGGGCACGCTGGCGGCCGCCTCGGACGGGGCAGCTCCGGCGCCGCCGCCGATGAGATCGTTGCGCTCGTAGAACCACATCTCGCGCGCGCCGAGCGGCGGGTTCATCAGCTCGCGATACAGGATGTACTTCAGCAGCTTGAGGCGCTCCTGCGGGTCCAGGAGCGTTTGCGGGATGGTGCTCCACGTGAGCTGCTTGTAGTCCTCTGGATACCACCAGTTCAGCCGCATCTTGTGCCCGGTGTATCCGGAGAGCTGATCGCGAATCGGGTCGAGGTTCGTCCCCATCACCAGGAGGGCCGCGTACTTCCCGGTCGAGAAGTCGCCCGGGAGGGTCTTCGAATAGTACGTCTTCGCCGTGTAGTTGCGGAAATACCATTCGAAGGGCCAAGAAACGGCCTCGTGTTCGACGTTCTGGCCGCCAACGTTCTCGGTGTAGCCGCCGTCCAGGAGGATCGGGAGGTCCTTCCGAAGCCCTGTCTCGTTTCCGAGCCGCTCGACCTCCCGTGCAATGTAGGGCACGTCGGGCGAGCTTTGGACGTACACCAACATCTCGACTGGGATGTCGCCGTTCTTGTACGTGACCTGCCACGCGGTGTGGAGCGAATAGACGACGAGGATCGCGAGTGCCCCTGCGCCGAGGGCGCCGAGCGCCTGTCGCGTCGTGAGACGGAAGGCGACAGCGAGCGCCGACGCGAGGAGCGCGGCGAGAATGAGGAGGAGCGGGATCTTGCGCAAGGCGGCGGACTGCGCCGCCAGCGCCGACGCGGCGGGCCCCGCGCCAGCGCTCGCCAGGGCGATGAGGGCGGCAACCGCGAGGACTGCCAGCCCGACAAGGGACCACTGTCGTGGCGTCAGCCCCCAGGGCCGTCGGAAGTGGCGCGCGACGCCCTCGACGGTGAGGGCTCCCAGCAGCACCAGCGGTGTCGTCGGGTGCACCACCAGCCACGGCATCTTCTCCGCCGCGTACGAGTACAGGAGGATCGACGCGAGCGCCCACCACGCCGTGAACCAGAAGATGTGCGAGCGCGGACGCGGCGCGAGGAAGGGCGCGGCAAGGGAGAGCGTGAGCGGGACGATGGCATAAAGCGGAATGAGCAGCAGATAGTAGAACCAGGGCTGGGAGCCGCGCGCCACACCCTGCTGCGCCAGCCAGTACTGGAGCATCCCCTGCTTCCCCGCGCAAGAGCCGATGGACGGGGACCAAAACGCCGTGCAGAGCCCCTCCAGGTTGGTGAAAAAGGTGGTGTAGAGGACCACCGAGATCCCCAGCACGATGGCGACGCACACCACGAGGCGAGACCACCCGACATCGCGAACAGCCGTGAGGACGGGCTGCTCCTCGCCCTTGCGCCAGGTCTCATAACCGATGGCGGCGGCGACGAAGGCGGCGACGATGAAGCCAAACATCAGCGACGTCATCTTCGTCGAGAACATCAAGCCGTACGCAATGGCGGCCGCATACAGATAGGCCGCCCTGCGCGTCCGGAGCCAGCCAAACAGGCCGACGACCACCAGCAGCTCCTGAAAGAGGAGGAGGGACTCGTTGTGGCCGAACCGCGAGAAGTACATGAACACCGGTCCGAACGCCAGCATCAGGGCCGCTGCAACGGACCCGACGCGGCCCAGCTCGTGGCGCAGGAAGTACGTCAGCGCGATCGCCGCCGTTCCCAGGAGCACGAAGGAGAAGCGGAAGCTGACCTCGCTGTCCCCGAACAGCAGGTACATCAGCGCGGTCAGGTGGAAGAGGAACGGCCCATGCATCATGGGGTCGTGAACGTACCCACGCCCGACGTACAAGTACCAGCCGTACAGCGCGTGGAGGCTCTCGTCGTGGTGCATCGCGCGGGAGCCGAGGTCCCACATTCGCAGCGCGAACGCGACGCCCACGATCAGGACGTACGGCATCCACGACCGCCAGAGCGTGGGCTGCGCCGGTGCGGCGGGGGGAGAGGGTAGTCGCGGGGCTACGGGCTCGATCTGCTCTCGCTCTTGGACCTGGACCATGTCTCCTCTCCGCCCCATAAGCGCGGTCGCACCAGGAGGGGCGCTCTGTTGTATCAGAGCGCCCCTCGAACGCCCGGCTTATTGAGAGATGATTATATCGCTCGCTTTTCCGCTCACGAGTCCTCTGCGAGCGACCACCCACTGCGCGATGGCAAGCGGCTTGAGATCGCTCCGAACGAGGCTCGACGTCGTCTTCCACGGTGTCCGACGCTGATTCTGCGGGCTCCCAGCGATCATCGGCGGCGCAATACTCACCGTGATGGGCGGCGCCCCGCTCGCCGGGACGCTGTCCACCCGCAGGATGTCTCGCCCATACCACTGAACGGCCATTGGGGTGTCGTTGTCGACGGCGAGCGCGCGCCCGTCGGCCCGTGCTGTGATTGTGATGTCGCGAAAGACCTCACGAAGCGTAGGCTCGGTCTGCTCGCGCAGCAACGGCTCGGTACCTGGTGGGCTTCCGCCGAAGCTCACGCGCATGACCGTACCGACGGTTGCTCCGCCGATGAGGAGGGTCCCCAGTACGAGGCCGGCCGCGCTCCGCTGGCGTGGTTCGAGGCCGCGCCACCACATGGCGGTCACGGCGACCAGCACGGCAAGGACCCCGGCGACGCCCGGCGGGGCGGGGACCTTACCCGCGCCGACGGACTGCGAGATGCCGAGGAGAACGGCCCCGATGAGGAGGAAAGCCGCCAGGGCCGCGCCCCAGGCTGCCCCGTCGGGCCGCACGCCCAGGCGTTCGCTGATGATTCGATCGACCGCGATGCCCGACAGGACGGCGAGGGGACCCACGGGCAGGAGCGCCAGGTCGAAGGTGGCTTGCCCGGTTACCGCCGCGAGCGCCGCCAGGAGGAGCGCCCACTGTCCGACGAACAGGGCGACGCGATTCGGGCTGCGGGCCTCTTGGGCGAATCCGATGGCGGCAAGCGCCAACAGAGGCCAGGCGTCCGCGAGGAGCGCCGCCAGGTTACGGGTGGGGAACGGGGCGGGACGAAACAGTGCGAATCCATTCCCCCAGAGAGGCCCGACGGCGAAGCCAATGCCGGCGAGATCGGTGAGGGCGCCGGTTCCCAAGAGGAGAAAGGCGCCAGCGCCCAGCAGCGCCGGTCCAGTCATCTCCTTGAGGCGGCCAGTGGACCGGATATCGGTGATCGTCCTTGGCCAGGTGCCTGGCAAGACGCCCCACGTCGCAGCGGCAGCGACACCCGCGGTCGCGAGCCCGACGACCACGCCCGGGGCGGCGGCGAGCCCCAGCCCGACCCCGAGGGCGAGGGCCCAGGGAGCCCACCGGGGTCGGTCTGTCGCGATCCGAACGGCGCTCCCGACGATCAGCATGGTGATCGCCGCCGTGATGGCGGCGGGATCCACGGTTCGCGAGAGCTGAATGGCGATGGGCGAGGTGGCGATCAGCACGCCGGCCGCCGCCATCGCGCGGCGTCCGAGAACGTCGGAGAGGAGCGCGGGCGTCAGGGAAAGCGCCACCCCGGCCAGCGCCGGCGCCATTCGAGCGACGACATCGCTCGCGCCGAAGATCCACACGAGCGCGGTCATGAGATGACTCAGGGCCGGAGCATTGAAGTCGACGAGGGTCCCGGGCTCCATTCCCTGGGAGGCGCGCCAAGCGGCGAAGGCCAAGGCCGCCTCGGGGTCCGAGAGGGGCAGTCGGTCGATGAGGACGAGCCGCACGAAGGCCGCGACAGCGGCGATGGCGAGCCATGGGATCAGAGCCGGGTCGAGCCGAATCGGCCACGTCGATTCGGCACCGTCGATTCCGACGATCGATTCGCTATTGCCCGCGGTCGGAAACCTCATAGATCGTTGTGCTCCCTAGACGCTGGGCCACCGGGAGCGAGCTCCCCAGGTCGGCGCCAGCGGATTGTCCGTAGATCTCGCGCTCCATGCTTCCCACGACGACGTACCGAATGCCCAGCCGCTCCAGCTCGGGGCGCCAGCTCCTGGCGTTCGGGTCCGTATAGACCCGGCGGGCCAGATCCTTGCGCGCGTCCACCTCCGGCGACGTGCCGCGCCACTGCAGCTCGTGACCGGTCCAGCCGACGAGGGTTGGAAGCCCGGCAAAGGTGGAGAAGCGGCCCGCATCCGAGTAGTCGTTTCCGACCGCCTCCACGACCCCTACTGTCGGTCGCAGGCGCCGCAGCCAGTCGATGGCGGCGGCGTCGTCGGTGCGCCCGTTTCGAATGTGGACCATCCCGTCCAGCGTCGCGGCACCCGCAAAAGCCCCGGACTTGGTCCAGGTCGCCGCCACCGGGTAGATGGCGCTGACGCCGATCAGCGCGGCGGAGCCCGCGATCGCGGTCGCCGCCACCGGGCGCGCCCAGAGGGCGGCGTTGGCAGCGCGGGATCGCGCGACGAGGCCAAGCTCCCAAAGGATCAGCGGGGCCGCCAGCGCCAGGAGGATCCAGGCGTCGTAATAGAACTTGAACACCGTGTTCATGCGCGTGCCGAAGACGTCCCGGAGGTACACCACCTCCGGTATCAGGATGCTCCCGAGTCCGGCGAGGGTGAGGAGGGCCGTCGCGACCCTCGAAGCTGACCCGCCGCCGGTCGCGCGCTGCCAGGAAATCGACGACCAGAAGATCAGCGACGCGACGAGAAATCCCAGCGTAGGCTGGCGCGCGACCAGGAGGGCGGCTCCCGCGGCTGTCCCGACCAGAAGCGCCCATCGGCCGAGGGCGCCGCGCTCCTCGGGTTCGTGATTCATCAGCAGCCCGACGATCCCACCGGCGAATGCCAGGACGATGAGCGGACCGAAGAGCACGAAGAGCGACCCGAACATCGTGCGCTCGTCGACCAGCGCGACGCCGAGGGGTTGGGCGACGTATCCGACTCGGTAGGGCGCATAGCAGACCACCGCGAGAAGGACCACAAAGAGCAGGTCCCAGCCGCGCGCCCGCATCGTGAGAGATTCGTCTGTCCTCCGCAACGCCGAGGCGGCCAGCGCCAGTGCGAAGACGCCCCAAAAGATGGGAACGTCCCACGTGTTCGAGGGGATGACTGCGCCCAGAACGATGGCGGCAACGGCGAGCCGGATCGCATCGCCGCGCAACGGACGAGCGACGAGCAGCTCGTGCGCAGCGAGGGCGAGGATCAGGATGCCGAGCGGAATGGCCACGTAGTGGGGGTGGAGGTCCCCGAGCAGGAAGCTGAAGTACGGAAATTCCGTGATCCCATCGGGCTGAATGTTGGGAATTACTCGAGCGGCGCGGAACCACCAGCCTCCATCGGGCGGAAAGCCGCCGACGTTCGCCGTGAGTCCCTTGATGCCGAGCGCGGACCAGAACGCGGCGCTCCCCAGCCCGTGGTCGGCGATCAGCTCGAAGAACGCCTCGAGGTTGCCCATGATCGTCAGCGCGAAGGCGGCGAGGGCCCCGAGGGCGAGCGTCGTGCGGCGGGCGCCGCCCGCGAGCTTCACGAGACCCGCGACGAGGCCGAACGCGCCGCACGCGGCCAGAGCAAGAACGGTCGCGAGGGCGAGGTTGTACGAGACGGCCGGGTCGATCGGGAGCACCTTCGGCAGCAGCGACTGCGTCAGGTACCCGAAGTAGTAGTAGGGCATGCCGTAGCCGATCAGCCAGAGATCGGGGGCGGGAAGCGACGCCGTCTTGATCAAGGAGTGGAGGAAGGTGAAGTCCATCTCCTTCTCCTGGCCGGCGATCGGCGCGTTATAGGCGCGAATCCCGACCGCGATGAGAAACACCACCACGAAGGTGACTTCGGCGCCGATCGCCAGCGGCCGAATCTCGGTCCACGCGGCCCGGAGCTGGCGCCCCCAGGCGAGCCACGCGATGGCGGCGAGCAGGGCCGTGAAGGCGACCAGCGTGGCGCCGGTGAAAGCGGTGATGCCGAGAATTCCCGTTACCCAGGCCGCGTACCCGAGCAGGATCAGTCCGAGGATCTTGGCGCTGGCGTAGCCTCCATCGGGCAGGGCGAAGAGCACGCGAAGCGTGAGGGGAAGGACCGCGAGGCTGAGCGCCTCGATCGCGATGAGCCACAGCACGACGTCGAGCAAGATTGTCGTCAAGAGCTCCGCACCACGTGGTAGATGGTCACGACCCCCTGCTCGTACACCTTTTCGAATCCTGGACCGACCATGCGTTCAAACTTCTGGATCCCCGTCGCTGGATAGTAGGCGCGCTCGAGCCCCCCGACGTAGACGTACGCCACCTGATAGCGGTCGAGGAGCTGGCGAACCTCCTCGGGCGAGGTCGAGGTGAAGATCTTGTCGGTGTCCTTCAGGCGCCCCTCGATCATGTACGCGAAGTCGCCCCGCTGCTGCGTCTGGTGCCAGTCCCAGCCGATGACGGTGGGAAGGCCCGTGTACACGGACACGCGGGAGCGCCAGTGATAGAGGGGCGCGATGCCCTCGACGATCACCGGCGAGCCCTGAATGTGGTCCAACATCCAGTTGATCGCGGCGTAATCGTCCGGAAGCACCATGTCACCCTTATCGTCGCCATAGTGCGCCAAACGCATGTACGCCATCCCGTCGATGGTCGGGCTCAGGTCCACGAACCGCGCGCTGACCTTCACGGGCGTTCCCAGGAGTGTGTAAAGAAACGGGATGGCCAGGATCAGCGCAAGCGCGCCGGCAACGACCCGCCGTCTTCCGTGGCGGAGCCAATTGGATCCCCAGGCTCGACGCGTGAGGAGCGCCAGCATCGCTCCTGCGACGATAGCAAAGAAGAGCCACGCCTGCAGGTAGAACTTGAACACCGTGTTCATCCGTCCGAGGTCGCCCTTGAGCACGAAGACCTCGACGCCCGACGTGATGGCGAACCCGGTCGCGGCGAGGAGAAACGCGAACGCGGTCGCGGCGGGAAGCGGCCTCAAGAGCGCGACCACGGCCATCGCCGCAACGAAGAGGAGCGATATGCCGATGACCGGGAGCCCTGCCATGGCCAGCAGGGCTGCCAAGAAGACGGCGACCGCCCCAAGGATCGCCGCCGATCGCTCCCGCTGAAGTGGGACGGCTTGGCCCTGCACGGAGGAGCGCCGAAGCGCCGTCTCCGCCGACGCGATCGAGTGCGCGGTGGTCGGGGCGCTGATCTCCCCCAAGGCGCCGAGAACGCCGAGACCGATGCGACCGCGCAGTCCCCAGAGCTGAAAGCCGAGGTACACGGCGAAGACCGCCAGGAAGCTCCCCAGTATCGTCACGTAATGGAGCGCGATGGTGTGGGCATGATTGATCTCGACGCCCGTGTAGAACAGCTCGTTGCTCTGGAGGTAGGGGAAGATCAGCAGCTGGCTGGCCACCACAACCGCGCCGGCGAGGACAACGCTGCGGATGATGGCGCCCCACCAGTCCACCGGCCGTCGAAGCGCCTCGGAGAGAAGGAGCACCGCGCCCGTGAGCCCCAGGTACGTGGGAAAGTCCCACGAGTTGGCCATCCGAGCGATCCCAACGCTGAGGGCGGCTCCGAACAACGTGAGGGCGCCGGGGGTACGCAACGCGACGGCGCCGTCGCGACACCTTTCGGTCCACGCCGTTCCCACCACGGACGGGATCCACGCCGGCTGCCGGACGAGATTGATGACAAGGGCGACGGCGAGAAGCCCCACGGGCATGGCGATCATGTGGGCGTGGAGGTCTCCATACAGAAACGTAAAGTACGGAAATTCGGTGATCGGGATGGTTGGCTCGGTCGAGATCACGCGCGTTGGGGCCCAGAAGTCGAAGTTGAGGGGCGGAAGACCATTTCCAAAGGAGGTGGCCCAGATCCACAGGCCGCGAGCCAGGCTCAACGTGCCCGTCACGCCGGGGATAAACGTCTGTACTGGCGTCGGGTCGAGCTTGGTGAACCAGGTGAAGATCTGCCCGATCGGATGCAGGTTGCCACCGACGATGCCCAGCAGCACGCCGGCCACGCCACCGCCGATCGCCCAGAGCTGCCGACGGCGCGGGGCGTCCGGGCGTGCGATGAGGAGGTTGTAGATGGCGGAGGCGATGGACACGGCGACGAGCGCGGCGATGGTTGGGATCGCCAGGTTATAGGCGACCCACGGTACGATGCCGGTCAGCTTGATGAGCGACGCGACGATGACGTAGCCGAAATAGTAGTAGTTCAGGTAGCCACCCGCGAACCACGGATCGTACGGCGGAAACCACGTCGTCTTGATGGTCGCGTTGAGGTAGGCGAAGTCCATGGGCTTTTCGCCGCCGTAGGCCGAGTGCCACAGGTCCGGATTCACGGAGCGCAGCAGGGTAAATCCGAGGAACGTGACGAGGAAGATGGTCTCGGTCGCCACGATGACGGTTCCCCGCGCCGCGTAGTCCGCGAGGAACGCCCTTCGGTGACGCATCAATACGATTCCCGATGCGATGGCAAGCGACGCCATCCCGATCCAGATGGAGAGGGTCGTATAGGGAACGATGTGCAGGCTCCCCAGAAGCCAGGGCACGTAGGCGATGTGGAGGATGCCGATGGTCTTGGCCAGCGGGTAGCCGGCGTCGCCGAGGCGACGGAAGACCAGCCAGCCCAGTGGAAGCGCCAGGACGGATAGCGCCTCGACCGTGGCGTACCAGATGGGGATCGGCAGCGAGTTGGCCGGCGAGCCGCGGTCGAAGATGGCGCTCCAGGTTCCGCCCGCGCGGTCGGCGGCCGCCGTGGCCGCATCGAGGAGGAGCCCGTGCGAGGAGGCGCGGATCGGCTTCAAGCCGCGTAGCGCCTGCTCGACGGGCACCGCGTCGAGGACCGCGTGGACCTGATCGCTGGTGTAGCGATCACCCTTCCGGAAGATCGTGACCTTCGGGTGGTCGTAGACGGTGAAGCTTTCCTCCGCCGCGTCGTCGTTGAACTCGAAGCCGAGGATTGTCGGGCGTGACGTGAACTCCGCGACGCGGTCGAACCCCAGCTCGCCGTCGAACAGCGCCTGGTAGTAGCGCGTGCCCATCGGATAACGACGGGGGTTGCGGGGGATCGATCCGTAGAGGCGGTTGCTCGACTCGACGATGTAGTCGCTCTGATCGAGTCGCGAGATCAGCGTCGCCCGGCTCTCCGGCGTTTCGTCGGCGTAGAGGGGCAGCTCGACAGCCTTGAACGTGTCCTGGTGGCCGGTCATGCCCAGCGGCAGACGATCGTCCCAGTGCTCGCTGGCGACGCTGGCGCCGGCGGGAACGTTGGCATAGATCCATTCAGAGGCCGCCACGCGGGTCACGGGCCTGGTGTAGATCGCCATGAACGCGATGGCATAGAGCGCGGTCCAGCCCACGACGACCACGCCGCATGGCCGCCCGCCGATCCGCAGCGCTTGCAACGCGGCGCCGCGCACGTCGGGTCCGGGTACTGCCCGAACGGCGCGTGGTCTCGAGCGCCGAGCGTGCTGCCAGATCGTGACGACGAGGAGGGCGGCGAAGATCGTGAGCTGCGGGTAGATCGGGAGCATGTACCGCATGAGCTTGGTGAACTGCATGCCCCAATATGCGAAGTTGGCCAGGACCCAGAGCAAGCCCAGCGAGTGGATCAAATAGCGGCGGGGATCCCGGACGAATTGGACTCCCGCGAGGATCACCCCGCCCCACGCGGCGACGGCGAAGGGCGGTCCCATTCCCCACAGGAACATCTGGGCGAGCTGCCAGAGGTACGGCGTCGTCCCGGCCCAAACCTCGTTGAAGGGAACGTCGGCGTCCCCAACACCGATGTGCTGGAAGTTGTTGAAGACTTCGACGTACCTCGGGTTGAGCGTGATGTTGAAGATTCCTGGACCATTGAACGTGTACGGCTGGGTCAGGCGGAACGCGAGGAACGCGAGCGCGCCCGCGGAGAAGAGGCCGGTGGCGATGTCCTCGGCAAGCCGGTGCCGGCGCTCGGGGTGCGCCCCGAGCCGCGCCGTGCGATACCAGAGCAGGACGGCCGCGCCGCCCGCGACGACCGCAAGCATCAGCGCGGTCGGCTTCGTCGCCGCGGCCAACCCCATCATGACCCCGAAGAGGCTCCAGTCCCGAAGGGCGTTGGAAGCGGACGCGCGCACGGCGTAGTAGAAGGCGAGCGTGACGAAGAGGGTGAGGGGCGCCTCAACGGTGAAGAAGTGGGCCGTCTGGATTTGAAGCACGGTGAATGTGGCGAGCGCGGCTGCCAGGACGCCGACGGCCGCGCCGTACAGCCGACGCCCGATGAGGTAGATGACGAAGATCGTCGCCACGTCCGCGACGGCGGACCATGCCCGTCCCAGGAGATAGATGTTGTCATAGCTCGTCAGCTCACGAAGATGCTGGAGAAGTCCGGACGCGTCCCCTTGCGGGATCACGACGCGGACGAGGTCGCTCACGATCTCCCCGCTCACCCGCACCACGAACAGCGGCCACGTCCCGTACACGTACGATCCGCCCTGCGGTCGGTTTGGGTTTAGGGGCGACGTCGCGGTATCGAAGTAGTGGTCGAGGCTGGGGAGCTTGAGCCCGGCCGCGACGCCGGTGACGAATCGCTCGTCTGGATGCAGGTGATGTCCCTGGTCCCAGTCCAGGCCGTAGAGCCGAAGCGCGGCGGCGATGATGAGGAGCCCCACGACGATTCGCGTCGATCGGGCGAGCCGCAGCCGTGGTGCCCGCATGCTCGCCAGGGCGCGCCGGACGCGCCATCGCTCCCGGTGGCCGTCCGGTTCCCGTCCGCCTTCCACGTCAGCCGAGCTGCCGTTCAGTCCGCGCTCCGCGTCGTCGAAAGCGTCGCGTGGGCGCGGCGAGTCGCCGTCGATCGACGTCGCATGCGGAGCTGCCGGGGAACCTTCGATGGCGGATGAGGGCGGATCCTGCGGTCCGAGGCGAGTCACCGGGGGCGACGATGGGGGATCGCCCTGCTGCCGCGCGTAGACGTGGGGGTCTTCGCTGCTCATGCGGTTTTCATGGTACCTGATTGAGTCTCTTGAGCCCATGCGTTGGCCGCGGTCGAGCCCTCCCCCGGGCTACTTCGGCCGAAGCCGCATCGGCCAGCGAAGCGCGGGGCCCGAGCGCGCGTGGAGCCCCGCCGTGGGGACATCTGGTCAATCCCCATCGTGCATCGCTACCGAAGCTCGTACCGCACGACGGTGTACGTGCCGTCGGAGCCGATGCGCGCTGACTTCTGGTCCAGCATCGAGAGAAGCGGCTCGAGATCACGCGCATATCGTTCGGGATCGACCACCACAACGCTCGACGGTCGGGGCAGATCGCGGATCTGGGACAGCGACCGTAGCGGCGCGCCAGCAGGGTTCGGGCAGGCCCACGTGTAGTCGCTCGGCCGGTAGAGGAACGAGACATCGCGTCCCTGCATCCACGTGAACACCGGCTCGCCCGGGGGCGTCTGGGCCATCTCGACGCAGGCTCCAAACGTCGGGTCGCCGTACGCCTGCAGCACCTGCGTGTCGGCGGCCCACGCGTTCATGCTTGAGACGTTGGCCGCCACACACGCAGCCCAGAGAGCCGCGAGCACCGCGCCGCCGACGGGGATCCGCCCGAGCCTAACCCGCACGCGATCCAGGCGCTGCGCGAGCGCCTGGACCACCGCCGCGATGAGCACGAAGATGGCCGGCAGGGCCGCGGTGAATCGCGGGACGTAGTAGTTGGACGGCACGACGCCGCCCACTAGGAGGATGACGCCGAGCCACGCCGATGCGAAGGCGAGAATGGGGCGGCGAATGTTGATCGCCGCGTAGGGGATCGCGAGGGCGAGTAGCGCGCCGGTCACGTGGTCGACGTACGGGAATGCCGGGAGATTGAGGCGGATCTCCTGGGGAGCCCCGCCGATAAAGTAGCCCCGGGCGAGCGACTCGAGCCGCGTGACCGAGTTCCGAGAGATCAGGCCGCCGCCCGCCCGCGACGCTTCGTGCCGCTGAACGTCCTGGAGGAGGAACCCACCGCCGTGAAGCTCGAAGGTGAGAAGCGGTGTCGCAACGATGATGGCGCTGAAGCCGAAGGCGACGAGTGGAAACACCCAGGCCCGAGCTGTCCGAAGGGCATCCGCCATGCTGAGCCGGCGCGTCGCGAGTCGAGCCGCGTGCCACGCGGCCGCGAGTAAGGCAGCTGCGAGGAGCATGACGGGGAGCGACCGGTACGACGGGTACTCGTACAGCAGCATCCCGCACAGCGCTCCGCCCCAGCAGAGCCAAACAGCGTTCCGCCGGCGTAGCCCGCGGGCGAGGAAGTACAGCGCGAAGGGCAGCACCGCCACGCCGAAGAAGATCTCGTCGGCGATTCGGGATGCGACGACGAGCCACTGCGTCACAGCCCAGACGCCGGCGATGAAGGCGGCGACCCGCCACGCAACGAGCTCCCGGAAAAACAGGTAGGTCGGGACGACCGATGCGATGCCAAGCCAGGTGAACGGCGCGCGCAGCGCGCCGATCGTGAGTCCCCCGGTCACGAACCCGAGAGTGGCCCAGTAGTTGGTGAAGGCGTATTCCAGGGGACGATCCCCGTGGATCAGCATTCCGTAGGCGATCCCGCCCGTCTGGGCCTCTTCGTATCCGACATCGTCGCCGGGCGGGACCCAGCTCACGAACCGGGTGCGCATGTACCACGCGAGGACCAGCAGCGCGATCATCAGGCCGATTTCGAGCCAGAGCCGCCGGGATGGGATCCGCGGCAACGCCGTTCGACCCCGCGTCGACGCCACGTCCATGAGGCTGGCCAGCGTGACGGCCCCGAGCGCCGCGAAAAGCCGGAAGGAGCCCTCATCGTAGCGTGAGGGGTCGGTGTAGTGGATCTCGGCGCCAGCGTACCAGAGGGCGGCCCCCGTCGCGAGCAACCCGAGGCTGACAACGCGAGTCGCCCTCATCCGGGGGCCCGGCCCAGGGTCTCCAGCAATGGACCTCGCCGCCAAATGCCCCAAGCCCGGATTCCGGGCGCTGCCCACAGCTCCGTCACGGCGCTCGGTAGGTCGTGGCCGTTCCTGCGTCGGTGTCCGTCACGACGATCCCCTGCGCGCTCACGGCGATGCCGACGGGCTTCTTGAACCCGGTGTCGACTCCCCACTGCTGCGGCTCCCGACCGTTCGGCGCCATCCGCAGCAGCGTTCGCGCTTCGGGCGCCGTGGCCACCCAGCCCCCGCGCGGCAGCACGGCAACGTGCGGACCGACGACGGTATAGGCCTCGGGCATGGGCCAGCTCGAGACTCGACCGCCATCCGACCGAACGATGGTGATCTGCTTCGCGCCGGTCTCCGCGACCAACAAGCTCCCATCCGGCAGAAAGGCCACGTCGGTTGGCTCTCGAAGGCCTCCGATCACCTGGGCACCGGAGCCCGTCGATGGAATGATGACGATCCGATTGTTGCCGGTGTCCGCCACCGCGACGCGACCGTCGAGCGCGACCGCGATGCCACGCGGCCCGTAGAAGCCCTGATCCGGCGCGAAGCGGTCGCCGAGTTTCCCGGTGTCCATGTCGATCCGCCAGATGGCCCCGGCACCGGCGTCGAGCGCCAGGACCGTTCGGTCGCGCAGGACCGCGACCGCCGACGGCTCCTTCAACTGACCCTGCGCCAGGGCGCGCGGCGCCCCGCCGTCGGGCGGGATCTCGATGATGGCACGGCGCCCGGCGTCGGCGATGTACGTCGTACCGTCCGGGGTGACGGTCACGCCCCGCGGCTGAGAGAGGGCAGTGGACCCTGCCAGAACCGTGCCGCTCGTGGGCGCCTGGGGGGCTTCCCCGCGCGCGATCGGCTGCGATGACAGGAGGGCGGCGGCCTGCGCGACATCCGCGTCAGATGGCTGCGCCTCGGCGATGACCGCCGGCGGCCACGGGCGGAGGGCCTGGCTTGGCACGGTCTCCGGAGCGCCGCCCGGCCGCGTCCAGGACATCTGGATGTGGGTGAATCCCGTCGCGTCCAGCCAGCCAACGCGGATGTCGTGCCAGCCCGCGCTCAACTGGATCGTCCCCTCGACCATGGCGTTGGGTGCGGTATTCGTCAGGACCTGCTGGCCGTCGATCCAGAGGGTGCTGGAGTCAATGCTGTTGGTACCGAACCGGTACGTCCCATCCTGCGGCGCGAGGATCGATCCGGTCCACTCGACGTTGTACGGGCGGGGCAGCGGGATCGCGTTCACGCGAATATCGACCGAGGGATCGATCTCCTCAATCGCTGGCTGGCTCGTGGGCTCGCGGCCGTTGTACAGCTTGGCCAGGAGCCCGGTCACCCGGACTGGCGGCGCGTGCAGCACGTCGATGGGGACGTCCCCGAGCTCCTGCTGCGGAGGCGCCCAGAGGAGGCGGAGTGGCGCCAAACCGGCGTCGGAGAGGTCGACCCGGAGCGCGTGGGGCCCCTTCGCCAGCGCAATTGCCGCCTCCTGGCCGCCCCTGACGACGCGAGCGCCGTCGATCGTCACGGTCGCATCGCCCGGGCCCTCCAATCGGAAGCGATAACTCCCGAACGTCGTCGCGCTCAGGGTGGTTTCGAAGGACGCCGGAAACGGCGCCGGCATCGGCGTCGAGGCTGGCCAGGGAAAATCGAGGCGCGCTTCACGCCGGTCCATCCTCCGGTCGCCGACCCCATAGTG
Source organism: Chloroflexota bacterium (assembly GCA_035652535.1). Classification (NCBI taxonomy): domain Bacteria; kingdom Bacillati; phylum Chloroflexota; species Chloroflexota bacterium. Next base: position 77,386 of record DASRDP010000058.1, on the reverse strand, counting down.
CGCGAGAACCCCCTCCGTCGCCTGGATGTCCTCGGGCCCGAGCTGAAATTCGTACATCCCGATGTGGTCGCCGCTGGGGGTCGTGACGGTGTCTTCCTGGGCTGTCGGGTAGAGCTGAGCGATTCGGTCGGCGAGAGACGGTTCACGGTCAGAAAGAAAGATGGCCGCGGCTCCCGCCCCCGTGACCGGCAGATCGGTCCGCTCGAAGGGGACGAGGTCGCGCTTTGGGTTCAGCAGGAACTGGACGCTGGGATCGCCGGCGAAGAAGGGGTCGACGAGCACTTTCCAGTCGGTCGGCACCCGATTGATCCGGCGAGCCGCCTCGGCCTGCGGCGTGAGAAACTCGCCCCAGGTGCGGTTGTCTCGCTGCTGCACGGTGAAGTAGCGGCTGATCTCCGTCGCGCTGGTGCCGCTGACCAGCGCGATGGCAAGGATGCCGGAAACGACCCCGGCGAGGCGCAGGCGCAAGCCCCCGCCCACGCGCGCGCCCGGGATCGCGCCGACGGGCACCGTGCGCAGGGCGCCGCCGAGAAGGGCCTGCAGCGTCCCCCACAGGGCGCCCATGCCGATTCCCGCGAATAGGGCGACGCCGGTTACCTCGTCGATCGTTCGAAGCCCCTGCGGCGCCTCCCACGTCACGGAGAATACGCCTCCTGCCAGCATGAGCACGAACCACGCCAGCGGAAGCACATAGGTCCATCGAGCGATCTGCGACAGCGCGAGGATCAGCCCCAGGACGGCCATGGCACCGATCACGGGGCTCAACATCGGCCGCCCGGTCCAGTTGTGGCGCCCGTTGGGGTCGCCGCGAACGTCGAACATCAGGAGGTGCGCCCGCACGTTGTTGACGAGAGGCTGCCAGCTATTCGCCTGGCGGATCTCCGTCATGACGGTGACCTGGCCCATGCGCTGGTTGAACTCGTCCGGATGCTGCACGCCGTACTCGAGAATCGGGCTCGCCCCGAGGACGATGCCGACGAGGAAGAGCGCGATGCCTCGCCAGTAATCGCGGAAGAACGCCAGGCGCATGAAGAGGATCCGGTGCGCTGCGACCACCGCGAGGACCGCAATCGCGACGCGCGTCGTGTAGTAGAAATTGAAGCCGACGCCGAGGGAGAGTCCCGCAGCGGCGAACGCGAACGTGTTCCTCCGCTTCAACCCGGCGACGAAGAGCGCGGCGGCAAAGGTGTCGAGAAACACCGAGCTCATCGCGTTGAATGCGATCCGGCTGAAATTGAGCTGCCAGACCAGCCCGACGCTCAGCCCCGCGGCCGCGATGGCGACGCGTCGATCGAAGAGGCCCCGGGCCAGGAGATAGACGGCCCCCACCGCGAGCGTCCCGCTGATGGCGGCGGGCAAGCGAATGGCCATGGGGTCGTGGGGCCAGAGGGCAAGGAAGGGAATGGTCAGGAACCAGTATGCGGCGGCCTCCGGCGCGATTCCGGGCAGCCAGATCGGCCGATATGTGGGGTCCTGCATCACACGCATGGCGATCGAGATGGCATGGAACGATTCGTCGAACCACACACCGCGCGGCACGTCGCTCAGCGACCACGTCCGCGCGACGAAGGCGGACAGCAGGGCGATTCCGATAGCGATCGAGTCCGAGCGTTGCCAGCTTCCGACCAGTCCCTCGACGGTCGCTCGAGTCAGGAGCCAGACGCCCACAAGGAAGAGCACGCACGCCGCGACGTACAGGACCCACGCGATTCCGCCGTGGCGCTCGGTCCAGAAGAGCCCGATCGAGGCAGCCGCGCCGACCGCCGCCGCGACGAGGAGTTGCACGCCCGTGACCGCCGAACGCCGCGGGCCGGGGGCAAAGATCGCGGGGGCGCGTCGCGCGAGCCACATGCCGACGCGGTTGGCGCCGGGCGGCCCTGCGCCTCCGCTGCTTGGCAGGGACTGGGGCCAGCGTGCTCCGATCCATAGCGCCAGCGCCGCGGCCGTCGAGGTAGCGAGCAGCGCCCAGAACGGCCGAAGATTGTCCTGATTCAGCCAGAGCTGGTGCTGGAAGAGGATCGCGGCGGTGGAGAGCCCGGCGGCGGCGATCCAGGAGACGGCGAGCCGCCGAGAGAGCGGATACGGCGGGGCGACCGCGCCCTCCGCGACGGCCTCCGGCTCGCGGGACGGCGGGGCCGTCGCCCATCCGGGAGCTTCCTCGTCGGCGGTCACGGGCGGAGCCGCGATCGGGGGCGTGGGCCGCAGGGGGGGTGGGTGCGCCTCCGTCTCCTCGGGCCCCGCGATTCGCGCGGCCATTGAAGCGAACAGCCCTGTTGGGGGCCGAAGGGCGGCGAAGCCGAGAAGGCGGACACGCCGGACGAGGAGGACGCAGGCGGCGGTGAGGAGCGTGAAGACCAGCAGATCGATCATGAGAATGGGCTAACGACGGAGCGGCGCATAGGCACGGTACGTCGTGTGAATTCCTCCGCGGGCGGCGGAATCATACCACAGCCAAATCCGCGCCCCTTGCGGGACGCGCGGCGCCCGGATAGGATGTTGCAGCAAATGGTTCCGGACCTGAAATGTTAGAGCCGAACCTGACAAGCGACGTCGCCCGGGTCCTGGATTGTCTACCGTCCCTTCGGCGGGCGGTGGGCACCGACGTGCCCGTCAACGCGGAGGGCGACACGATCTCGTCGACGCAATTCTATGCCGTTCGCGCGCTCGAGCACCGAGACCGAACGGCCGGCGAGTTGGCACGAGCGATCTCGGTGCGACTCCCGACCCTCACCCAGATCGTTGACGTGCTGGTCGAGCGCGGGTGGATCGAGCGTAGGGATGACCCGACTGACCGCCGAAAGGTGTGGCTGGCACTCACCGAAAGCGGACGCGCGGCCGCCCGCTTCGCCGGCGTGGCCGCCGAAGATCGGCTGCGCGACCTGATGGACCACATGACGGCGCCCGAGCGACGGGCGCTCGTTCGCGGGCTCGAGGCGCTGCGCGGGGCAATTCAGCTTCAGCGGCGGCAGGCGCCCGGGCGAAGCGAGTCGACGAGGCCTAACGGCCGAGGTCACTAGTGGCGGCCGACGAGGTCAGCGTCGGCGCCGATACCTCGAAGGACGGGCGTCGCCCTCGCATGAGGGGGATGCGCGCTCTCGCCTCGTCCCATCGACCAACGCTGACGTCCATTCTGCGCCTCCGCACGTTCGAAGCCTTGCAGTTCCGGGATTTCCGCTTGCTATGGCTGGGGCAGGCCGCCGCCAGCTCTGGCCAGTGGATGGACCAGGTCACGAGAGGCTGGCTCATGTACGAGCTGACGAATTCGCCGCTCCAGTTGGGTCTCGTCAGCGCCAGCCGCGCCATCCCCCTCATCCTGTTCAGCGTCGTCGCGGGGGCCGTGGCCGACCGTCACGGCCGAAAGGCGCAGCTCGTCATCGCCCAGATCACGAACGCCGTCCTGAACTTCGTCCTGGCGGCTCTCGTGGTCACCCACCACGTCCGCCCGTGGCACGTGTATGCGACTGCGCTGCTGGCGGGCGTGGTGATGTCCTTCCAGCAGCCCGCGCGCCAGGCGATGATCTCCGACCTCGTCGACGAGGCGCACCTGGCCAACGCGGTCGGGCTGAACTCGATGGTCTTCAACGCGAGCCGGAGCGTGGCGCCAGCCCTGGCGGGCGTACTCATCGCGGCCTTCGACGTGGGCGGGTCCTACATCTTGCAGGGCGTCATCTTTGTTGTGGCCACTGTCTGGACGGTCCAGATGAACGTGCCCGATCCGCGCGAGCAGACCGGCCACGCGAGGGGCAGGGGTGACGGCTCGATTCTCGGCAGCACCATCGAGGGGGGACGATACATTTGGGCGAACCGCGCCGTCCGGAGCGTGATCCTCATCGTGCTGGTCCCGTCGTTTTTGGGCCAGCCCTACACCAGCTTGATGCCGGTCTTCGCTCGGGACATCCTGCACGTCGGGGCGACCGGGCAGGGCTTGCTCTTGACGTTTGTCGGGCTGGGAGCCCTGGTGGGCGCCTTCGCGGTAGCGACGGTTGGCAATACCGGCCGCCAGGGCCTACTGATGCTCCTTGGTGCAGCCATCTTCGGCCTCGCGCTGGTCGGCTTCTCGGCGTCGCCGTGGTTCGTGGTCTCCCTCGGGCTGATGGCGCTGAGCGGGCTCTGCAACGTCACCTATGGCACCCAGGCGAACACCCTGTTGCAGGTCCACACGCCGTCGGCGATTCGCGGGCGCGTCATGGGCGTGTATTTTCTCAGCCGCGGTCTGGTTCCCCTGGGGAGCCTGGTGGCGGGGGCGATGGCGTCGGCGCTGGGCGCCCCCCACACCGTCGCCCTGATGGGCGGCGCCTGCGCGCTGCTCGCCCTCTGGATGCTCGTGTCCGCTCCCGACCTGCGTCGCATGCGATGACCGACGACCGCCTGCGGCTCTTCATCGCCATCGAGCTGCCGACAGCATGGCGCGAAGCGCTGGTCCGGGAGGAACAGGCGCTCGAGGCGGCGGTCCCCGGGTTCGCTCGCTGGGTCAAGCCGGAGCTCATGCACCTGACGCTCCTGTTCCTCGGGGCACAGCCGCAGGCGGTCCTGGATCGCGTACATCGGAGCATGGAGGCGGTTTGCACGGGACGGCCGGCTTTTAGCCTGGAGCCTGGCGAGCTCGGCTCCTTCGGCTCCCCTCGCTCACTCCGGGTGATCTGGGCAGGCGTCCGAGATCTCCCCCCGGGATCGCTGGGGCTACTCCAGCGCGGCCTCGTGGACGCCTTGGCCGAGGCCGGGGTGAGGTGGGAGCCGTCCGACTTCCACCCGCACCTGACCCTCGGTCGGGCCAATCGGCGGGAGCCCGCCGCCCGCTCGGAGGCGATGCACCGCGCACTGAAAGGTCGTGCCACGGCATCCTCCGCGCTGGCCGCCCTCCAGCCGTTCCGCTGCGAGAGCATCGACCTCATCCGGAGCGATCTGCGACGCGAGGGTCCGAGCTATACGTGCATCCACCGATCTCAGCTCGGCGCCCGGTCCCAGCTCGGCACGCAGGATGAACCAGCGAGTTGACGAACGCCAACAGGCTCGCGGATAATTTGCGAAACTCAAGAGCAACGACTGAGAAGAGAACGAGTACGCGGCGCTGGCCGCCCAGCGAGCCGGGTTGGTGGGAGCCGGCCGAAGCGGCGCCGTCCTGGCGACCAGGACCCCGGTAGACACCGGTGCGCGGAATGGATCTCGGAGTCGCAGCCCGAAGTCGATGGCGGCCCGACGCCGCGGCGATGCGTAGGCGCTGACGGAACCGCAACCGTTACCTGTGCGGTGGCATGCAGGGCTGGCGGCGTTGGAGCCGCATCCAGTCCCCTGCCGGTGAGGGTCGCGCACGGCGCGGCTGAATAAGGGTGGCACCACGAGGGTTCCCTCGTCCCTGAATCGGGACGAGGGCTTTTTGTTTTCGGCACGGCGCTGATTTATTTGGGAGATCGAGCGATGGCGACGGGGCGATTGTTGACGGGCGATCGACCGACAGGCCCGTTGCATCTGGGTCATTACGTCGGCACGCTGGAGAACCGGGTGCGGCTCCAGGACCAGTTCGAGTGTTTCTTCATCATCGCCGACCTGCACGTTCTCACGACCGCCTACGACGATCCATCGCCCATTCGGCGCAATATTCGCGAGCTGGTGCTGGACTACCTCAGCGTCGGAATTGATCCGACGCGAAGCACCATCTATCTCCAGTCGCTGGTCCCCGAAGTCGCGGAGATCGCCCTCCTCTTCGGCATGTTGGTCTCGGTGCCTCGCCTCCAACGGATGCCCACCCTGAAAGACATGGTTCGCGACCTGAAGCTGGAGACCGCGTCGCTTGGCTTGCTCTCCTATCCGGTCCTGCAATCGGCCGACATCCTGATGGTGCGGGGAGAGATCGTTCCGGTGGGCAAGGACCAGGTCTCTCACGTGGAGCTGACCCGCGAGATCGCCCGTCGGTTCAACTCCCTGTACGGCAACGTTTTCCCCGAGCCGCAGGCCCTGGTGGGTCGCGTGGGCACGCTGCCGGGCACCGACGGGCGAGGGAAGATGAGTAAGTCCCTCAACAACGCCATCTACCTGTCAGACGACGAGGAGACGGTGACTCGTCGCGTGATGGGGATGTACACGGACCCGACCCGCATCCATGCGACGGACCCGGGCCACGTGCGCGGGAATCCCGTCTTCGCCTACCACGACGCGTTCAATCCCGACCGCGCGGAGGTCGCCAGCCTGAAGCGGCGCTACCGCGCGGGGACGGTCGGGGATGTGGAGGTGAAGCGACGGCTCGCCCACGCCTTGAACGAGTTCCTGGAGCCCATCAGGGCCCGTCGGCGCGAGTTCGCGAGCGATCCGGACCTCGTGGACCACATTATCGTGACCGGTAGCGAGCGCGCCCGCGCCGAGGCGGCGGCGACTGTGCGCGCCATGAAGCGTGCGATGCACCTCGACTACTTCGCGATGGCGGCGGCGCGATGACCTCCCGCCCTTCGACCGAATTTGCGTCTCTCGCGACGATCCACACGCCGTCCCTCGACGCCGCGCTGTCTCTTCGTCATCGCGGCTCCCTGCTCCCCGTCTATCGGGAATGCATCGCCGATACGGAGACGCCGGTATCGGCGTACGTCAAGCTGCGAGGACGCTCACCCAGTTTCCTGCTCGAGAGCGTTGAGGGCGGCGAGCGGCAGGGGCGCTACTCGATCATCGCGACACACCCGCGCGAATCCTTGCGATTCCTCGACGGCGAGGTCGAGATCGTCGGAGACGGCCAGACAAGGCGCGAGCCGTGCCCTGACCCGCTTGCCATCGTGGACGAGCGTCTCAAGGAGCGCGTGGCGGTCGCCGTCGACGGGCTGCCGCGCTTTCATGGCGGCGCGCTCGGCTACCTCGGATTCGATCTGATTCGCGCCTACGAGGAGGTCGGGCCATCCCGTCCCGCGCCATACGATCTGCCCCTGGGACAGCTCGCCATCTGCGACACGCTCGTCGTCTTCGATCACGTAAAGCACACGATCAAGGTCGTGTCCCACGTTCCCCTGCAGGGCGACGTTCGGGCCGAATACGCGGCCGCTGTCGAACGGATCGACGCCGTGGTGGCGCGGCTGAGAACGGCGGAGCCACTCGCGAGCGGCGACGCGGTGCTCGCGGACGTGCCATCCCGACCCCTGCGCGCCCCCGTCGCGGACAGCAACATGCCACGGAGCGCGTTCGAAGAACACGTTTCCACCGCGAAGGACTACATCGCGGCGGGCGACATCTTTCAGGTGGTCCTGGCGCAGCGCTTCGCGGTCAGGACGCGGGCGTCGGCGTTGGCCATCTACCGCGCGCTCAGAATGGTCAATCCTTCACCCTACATGTACCTCCTCGATTTCGGGGATTATCAGCTCGTGGGATCGTCGCCGGAGCTCCTCGTTCTCGTCGACGGCGACCAGGTATCGACCCACCCGATCGCCGGATCGCGGCCGCGCGGCGCGACCCGGGAAGAAGACGACGCCCTCGAGCGCGAGCTGCTGGCCAATGAAAAGGAGCGCGCCGAACACGTTATGCTGGTCGATCTCGGTCGGAATGACATCGGACGCGTGTGCGTGCCCGGTACGGTGCACGTGGACAATCTGATGTCCGTGGAGCGGTACTCGCACGTGATGCACATCGTGTCGAACGTAGTCGGGCGGCTACGCAAAGACCTCCGACCGATCGACGCCTTACGCGCGTGCTTTCCCGCCGGGACACTGTCCGGCGCGCCGAAGATCCGCGCGATGCAGATCATTTCCGAGTTGGAGCCCGAGGGGCGCGGGGCGTATGGAGGGGCTATCGGGTTCTTCGGGTACAACGGCAACCTGGAAACGGCCATTACGATTCGGACCGCCATCGTCCGCGACGGCGTGGCCCACGTCCAGGCGGGAGCGGGCATCGTCGCGGACTCCGATCCCGCGGCCGAATACGACGAGTGCGTCTCCAAGGCCCAGGCGCTCTTGACCAGCGTACAGCTCGCCGAGGGCCTCACCGCGCGGCCCGAGGGCGGCCGGGCGGAGCCGCTCGCGCCCGCCGCCGAGATGGGGGGCATCGCCTCCGGCGTGCGGGAGATGACCCATGGCTGAACGCGTCGTCGGGCCCGGGCCCGCTTCCTCCCAGAGCACCGAGATCCGCGTGTTTCTCGTCGATAACTACGACTCGTTTACCTACAACCTCTTCCAGTACCTGAGCGAGCTGGGCTCAGCGGTCACGGTGCGGCGAAACGACCGGTTCTCCCTGGACGAGCTGGCCGAGGCACGCCCACAGGCCATCGTGGTCTCGCCCGGACCCGGTCGCCCCTCCGAGGCGGGCTTAACCCCACGCGTCATCGACCGTTTCGCCCCGACCACGCCGATCCTCGGGGTCTGTCTGGGACACCAGGCCATCGGCGAGGTCTTTGGAGGACGGATCGTGCGCGCCCCCGCGCTCTTCCATGGAAAAGTCTCGGCGATCCAGCACGACGGACGGTCGGTGTATCGCGGGCTCCCAAATCCGTTCATCGCAACCCGCTATCATTCGCTGGTCATCGAGCCCGGGACGGTCCCCGCGTGCCTGGAAGTCACCGCCCGCACCGCTGACGGGGTCATCATGGGGGTCCGGCACCGGCAGCTTCCGGTCGAGGGCGTCCAGTTCCATCCGGAATCGGCGCTCACGCCGGAGGGAAAGCAGCTCTTGGCCAATTTTCTGGACATTGCACGGACATTCGGCACGGACGGGATCGAGGAACCGGTGGCGTCGACGGCGTCGCGAGGCTAGGGACAGGGTCGAGGAGGCGAGCGGAATGGGAATTCGCGAAGCGCTGGCAAAGGTCGTCGAGCGAGTCGATCTCAGCGAGCAGGAGGCCTCGGAGGCCATGGCCGACATCGTCGGCGGCTCCGCGACCCCTGCCCAGATCGGCGCCTTCGCCGTGGCCCTGCGCATGAAGGGCGAGACGATCGAAGAGATGACGGGTCTCGGGCGCGTCATGCGCGACGCGGCCCTCCAGGTGGTGACCGACGGGCCGGTGCTCGACACCGCCGGTACGGGTGGTGACGGGAAGGGAACCATCAACATCTCGACCATCGCGGCCATCGTCGCCGCCGCGGCGGGCGTGCACATCGCCAAGCACCACAATCGAGCGATCAGCAGCCGCGCGGGCAGCGCTGATCTCCTCGAGGCGCTCGGGGTCGTCTGCGATCTTCCGCCGGAGCAGGCGGCCCAATGCCTGCGCGAGACCGGCGTCTGCTTCCTCTTCGCGCCCGCTTACCATCCGGCCATGGCCACGGCCGCGGGACCGCGGCGGGAGATCGGGGTCCGGACCGTCTTCAACGTCCTCGGGCCCCTGACGAATCCGGCGCGGGCCCAGCACCAGCTTCTCGGCGTGCCGGTGGCCGAGCTGGCGCCGAAGATGGCCGAAGTGCTGCGCCGGCTTGGAAGCGTGCACTCCCTCGTCGTGCGCGGGGACGACGGGATGGACGAGATCTCCCTCTCCGGGCCAACGGCCGTGTTCGAGGTGGAGCACGGAGCCGTCCGGCACTGGACCCTCAACCCCGCCGACTATGGGTACGCCCGCGCGCCTCGGCACGCGATCCTGGGCGGGGACGCGAAGGAGAACGCCGTCATCGCGCGCACGATCCTGGCGGGTAAGCCGAGCGCATACCGCAACGTCATCGAGCTGAACGCCGCCGCAGCCATGCTGGCCGCGGATCGCGTGAAATCCATCGAAGAAGGACTCGACGTCGCGCGAGGCGTCATCGATGACGGCTCGGCACAGCGGAAGCTGGAGCACGTGGCCGAGGTATCGCAGCGCCTAAAGCCAGCGCCGGCGAGCTGAGGAACCGGCACACGATGACAATTCTCGACGAGATCCGAGCCCATAAGGAGCGCGAGGTCGCCGAGCGGGAGGGGCGCCGCTCGCTGGACGACGTCCTCCGGGAGTGCGATTCGGCGCCGCCGCCGCGCAGCCTTTCGTCGGCGCTCCGACGCCCCGGCACGCAGGTCATCGCCGAGGTCAAGCGTCGATCCCCCGCCAAGGGCGATCTCGCGCCCCACGCCGACGCGTCGATCGTCGCCCAGCGGTACGTGAACGGCGGCGCGGCGGCCGTCTCGGTGCTGACCGACGAGCGATTCTTCTCCGGCTCCGATGCCGACTTGCGGGCGGTGCGCGCGCGGATCGATGCGCCGATCCTCCGCAAGGATTTCGTCATCACCGCGTACCAGGTTTCCGAAGCGCGCGCGCTCGGCGCGGACGCCGTGCTGCTCATCGTGGCGATGCTCTCAGACGAGCAGCTCGCCCGGCTCATGGAGGCAGCCCGCGACCTCGAGATGGACGCCCTCGTCGAGACGCACACCGAGGAGGAAGTGCGCCGAGCCGTTGCCCTCGATGCCGCGATCATCGGCATCAACAATCGCGATCTTGCGACCTTCCGCGTGGATCTCCGGACGACGGAGCGACTCAGACCGCTCATTCCCGACGAGGCGCTCGTGGTGAGCGAGAGCGGCATCACGCGGCGCGCCGACGTCGAGCGCGTGGTCGCCGCGGGAGCGCACGCCGTTCTGGTCGGGGAGGCCCTCGTCACGGCGGCGGACCCCGCGGCAAAGCTCGCCGAGCTCCTGGGCCACGTCTCCGTCACGGCGGCGTTTCCATGACCGCGGTAAAGATCTGCGGGATCACGGACCGCGCGAATGGGCTGATCGCCATCGACGCGGGGGCCGAGTTTCTCGGGTTCGTCTTCTATCCGCCCAGCATCCGGGCCATCTCGGTCCCCAGCGCTGCGCGCCTGATTCGCGACCTGCGGGACGCGCGACCCCGGGGGTGGAAGGCCGTCGGCGTCTTCGTCAACGAGCCCCTCCGCGTGGTCGAGCGGACACGCGAGATCGCCGGGCTGGACGTCGTTCAGCTCAACGGTGAGGAGCCTACCGAGTACATTCGGCGCGTGAACGCGCCCGTCTTCAAGGCCGTTCGGATTCCGCTACACGCCCCGCGAGTGGCCGTCGGAAGCGCGGCGCGGCACGTCGGAGCTGCGTCATCGGAGCCCGAAGATGATCGCGACGACGCAGAGATCGACGTCCCGAGCGCCGCGGCCCTCGGCGCCGAGCGCATCCTGGTGGACGCGAACGTTCCCGGACGCTATGGCGGAACCGGCCAGACGTACGACTGGACGCTCGTCCGCCGCGCCGTCGCGGACGGCTTCCTCGCGGGCGGACTGACGCCGGAGAACGTCCAGCGCGCCATCGAACTGTCCGCTCCGTGGGGCGTGGACGTGAGCTCCGGCGTCGAGTGTGACGGCGTGAAGAGCGGCGAGCTGATCGAGCGGTTCCTCGCCGCGGCGCGAGGCGCGCGGGTATGATCGCGCCCACATCGATGCGCCTTCCGAGCTACTGGCGCCCGAGCCTGGTCGAGAGCATTGAATCGACGGGGCTCGACGGACATTTCGGCGAGTTCGGCGGGGCCTACGTGCCCGAAGTGCTGATCCCCGCCGCGCAGGAGCTCGCGCGCGCCTATCTGGAGGTCCGGGGCGATCCCGAGTTCTGGATGCAGCTCGACCAGCTCGGCCGCGATTTTTCGGGGCGCCCCACGCCGATCTACGAGGCGCCGCGCCTATCAGAATTAGCGGGCAACGAGCTCCGGATCGTCCTGAAGCGGGAGGATCTCAATCACACGGGCGCGCACAAGATCAACAACGCGCTGGGCCAGGCTCTTCTGGCACTGAAAACAGGAAAGCGGCGCATCATCGCGGAAACCGGCGCGGGCCAGCACGGCGTCGCGGCGGCAACGGTCTGTGCCAAGCTCGGGCTCGAATGCATCGTCTACATGGGGTCCGAAGACATCGAGCGCCAGGCGCCAAACGTCTATCGGATGCGACTCCTCGGCGCAGACGTGCGGCCCGTTACGAGTGGGACGCGCACGCTCAAGGACGCGGTGAACGAGGCAATCCGTGACTGGGTGACCAACGTGGAGACCACCCACTACCTACTGGGCTCTGCCGTCGGCCCGCATCCGTACCCCTTGATGGTGCGCGACTTCCAGTCGGTCATCGGTTGGGAGGCGCGGTATCAATGCCTGGAGCGATTCGGCGCATTGCCGAAGGCCGTGGTCGCCTGCGTTGGAGGCGGCAGCAACGCGATCGGGTCGTTCATGCCCTTCGTCGATGATCCCTCCGTCCAGCTGATCGGCGTGGAGGCGGCCGGTCGAGGGCTCGCCACCGGCGCGCACGCGGCGACGCTTTCGGCAGGGTCGCCTGGCATTCTCCACGGAAGCCGGTCGTTTGTCCTGCAGGATGCCGACGGACAAATAATCGGAACTCACAGCGTATCGGCCGGCCTCGACTATCCTGGCGTTGGCCCCGAGCACGCCTACCTCCGGTCATCCGGGCGAGCGCGCTACGTCAGCGCGACCGACGACGAGGCGCTCGCGGCCTTTCAGACGTTGACGCGACTCGAGGGCATCATTCCGGCCCTCGAGTCGGCGCACGCGATCGCGTACGTGGTGAATCACGCGGAGGACTTGGGCCGCGGGTCGCTCATCCTCGTCATCCTCTCGGGCAGAGGCGACAAGGACGTCCAGAGCTACGCCCGGGCCACCCATACCGATGTCGGCGAACCGGATTGAATCGACAGTGACAGGCAATCGCATCGACGACGCGTTCGCGGCGATCCGCGCCGAGGGCCGGGTCGGGCTGTTCCCCTATCTCACGGCCGGATTTCCCGAGCTAGACGCCACGGAGAAGCTCGCGGCGGCCGCAATCGCGGCGGGCGGGGATGGAATTGAGCTGGGCGTACCGTTCTCGGATCCGCTCGCGGACGGGACGACGCTCCAGCGCGCCGGGGAGGTTGCGCTGCGCAATGGCGCATCCCTCCCGTGGACCATCGAGGCGGCTGGCCGCCTGCGCCGGTTGGTATCGGCGCCGCTCATCATCATGACTTACTACAACCCGATTCACCGTTACGGCCTCGGCCGTTTCGCCGCCGATGCCGCGCGGGCGGGGGTCGACGGGCTGATCGTGCCCGATCTACCGTCCGTCGAGTCGGGGCCGCTCATTGCGCGAGCGGAGGCCGAGGGCCTCTACGTCATCCAGATGGTGGCGCCCACGACGACGCCCGAGCGCCTCGCAGAGGTCGGCAGGACTGCCCGCGGGTTCGTCTACTGCGTCTCGCTCCTCGGCACGACCGGCGTGCGCGCGCAGGTTTCGGACCGGCTGCCAGATTTCATGCGGGCGGTACGGGCCGCGGTCCCGGTCCCGCTCCTCATCGGCTTCGGCATCGCGCGACCCGAGCACATCGCGGCGGTCCGGCCGTACGCGGACGCCGTCGTCGTGGCGAGCGCCATCGCGGACCTGCTCGGGAGCGCGGGACGCGATCGCTGGATCGCCGCGGTCCGGGAGTACGTGACGGAGCTCCGCGCAGCATGCGAGCCAACCCCCGCGCCCGCGTCGACCGAGCTGCCAGCCCCCTCGCCGTCGAGCTGCTGAACCGCGTCGACCTGACGCTACGGCGCGAGGATCGCGTGCAGGTCTAGGCCTGCTGGTCTCCCTGGTGGCCGCCCTTGCCACGGACGTACGGCATGGTGATGGCCTCGAACCCGTGACCGTCCGGACTGGTGAAGTAGAAACCGCGCCCGTAGTGATAGTAGTTGATCTGCCCGGTTGTCTTGTTTGCGCCGGGGTGCATGGCGCCGCCGGGATCGCTCCGAATCGTGATGCCCTCCGCGCGGACGCGCTCCAAGAGCTGATCGAATTGCTGATCCCCCACTCGGAAGCAGAAGTGGCGCTCTCCGCCCTGGCCCGAGTGTCGGCCATGGGGCACGAACTCCAGCACCTGGACGTCGTTGAGCCGGACGCTCGTCCCTTCACGGGGCAAGTTCATCACCTTGGCGAACCATGTGGCCGATGCCTCCGCGTCCTTGGAGGGCACGAGCGCGTGATGCATGCGAACGCTCACCTTATCCTCCTGTGCTAGATCATCTGGTAGGGGACTGTCGTGATCTCGAAGATGTGACCATTAGGGTCCTTGAAAAACAGCCCCCGGCCTCCGCCCCGATTGTTGAGCTGCTTGTTGCCGATCTGCTCGAGTTCACTCCCGAAGGGAACTCGTTCGGTTTCAAGGCGCCCGCGGATCCCGTCAAATTCGTCGTCAGACACCAGTAGGGTGAAGGTGCGGCGCTCAAAATCGTCATTCTCCGCGTCCGCGTAGTCGAGGCAGAGCTCGTCATCCAGCTTGACCGGGGCAAACCGAGCGAACATACCGGTGTAGGGCCGGCCCAGAATGTATCCCAGGAAGAGGGCTGAGCTGAGCTTATCCGGGGCGAGCACGATCGTGTGGTCGAGCTTGACTTCCATGGCGTCCATCGCGCCCGCCTGGACCGCGAGGGGTACTTCCGCTGTCGCTGCCATCGCGTTCCTCCCGTAAAGCGACGGTTTTCTTGTCGTCCAAATGTACTCGAAAATCGATCGGGGGTGGCGGCCGACGAGCACGCCGCGGACGTCGTCGGTGACGGCGCGCGACTCGACGGTGGTCAGCGCTGTGGGACACTGCGGGAGTCCCTGGCGAGGTCGATCGCCCCTGCTGGTGGGACTCGGAGCCGAGTCGCGGGTGAAGCGGCAATCGCGCGCACGCTCCGGCACCCGCAGCTCCGCGCCGCGCGGCACCTCGCGCGCCCTGGCGCAACGGACTGTGATGGCTTTGTAGGCCTGCCGGCCGCGTTTCTCGCCTGCGCTTGTGGCAACCTAAGAGTGTGCTCGCCCACCTGCCCCCGGGTGGAGACAGTCGCGTGGGGATAGGCCGCGTTTGACGGTCACTCGCATCGAAGAGGCACGGGCCCGCCATTGGTTGCCGGGGCCGAGCCGCTTCCTCCAACGCATTCGGGACCTGCTCGATCGCGGTCGGCTGGACTTCACGCTCGTGCGCCTGGGGGACCTCGTCCGCTGGCTGCTCGGCCGACGCGGCGAATCCCAGCCGTCACTCGAGGAGCTGTGCGGGGTCCTGGAGAGCGCGGCGCGCCTCGCGCTCCTCAAATCACGGCGCCTGGTTGGCCACTCCGACGAGGCTCTGCTGGAGCAAACGTCGACCTGGACCGGCCCACCTCCCGAGCTGCCCATCAGGCGGAGCTGGCTGGCGTCGCGTCTTGCACTTGGGCCCCTGTCGCACATTGGCCCAGCCCGAGCGCACGCGGAATCCAGCACGCGCATGCTTGCGCCGATCGCCCCGATGCGCCTGCGCGCCGTCTTCCTCGCGCTCGACGGCCGCGAACGCGCGGCGAGCGTTCCCACCATCGCTCCGAAGATCGTGCGGGCCTCCGTCGAGCACACCTCGGCCCGCATACTCGTGGAGCTGGAAGCGCGTGGCGAGGTGATGCTTCACGAGATCGCCGGCGACACGCGCGACGCGCGGGTCGCGGCGTTTCTGGCGTGCCTCACCCTTGCCCGCCAGGGCCGTGTCTCACTGGTGCAGGACGAGCTGTTCGGCCGGATCGTCATCGTCCAGCCGGCCGAGGCGTCGGAAGCGCTGGCTTGAAGCGGCGGCGGTCCGGCCGCCGGCCCCCTTACCGACCCCGACGGGGCCCCGGCCTCGGCGAAGGCTGGTATCCCTCGTCCCTGGGTAGGCTTGGACCGAGCGCCGCGCGCATGGCGAGCTGGTCGGCGCGTTCGTTCTCCGGGTCGCCAGCGTGCCCCTGGACCCACCGAAATGTCACCTGGTGGCGCCGACACTGGGCGAGCAGGCGCTCCCATAGGTCGACGTTTGCGGCGGGCTGTCTCGAGGCCAGTCGCCACCCGGCAGCTTCCCACCGCTCCGCCCAGCCCAGCGTCATCGCCTTCACCACGTATTCCGAATCGCTGTGGAGGACGACGTTACACGGCTCGCGCAGGGCCTCGAGGGCCACAATCGCTGCTCGGAGCTCCATTCGATTGTTCGTGGTCGGGTTGAAGCCGCCGGAAAGCTCCTTTCGATGGCGTTCGAAGAGGAGAATCGCGCCGTAGCCGCCCGGGCCGGGGTTTCCGAGACAGGCCCCGTCCGTGTAGATCACCACCGTCTTTCGGGGGCTTCCGCCCGACGGGCCGACGGAAGCGTCGCGGGTTCCGGCAGGCGGTTCGTCCGAGCGGACCTGGCGAGTCAATGGCCCGCCCGGGCGAGTGCGGTGCGATACCACTCGAACAATCCGGCCGCCGTCCGGTCCCAGCGCCAGCGCTCCGCGGCCGCGCGGAGCCCGGTCGCGACGGCGCGGCGCGTACCGTCGTCGTTCAGCAGTCGGTCGACGCGCGTACGGAAGCCCTGCGTGTCGCCCGGCGCGGCGAGGCAGCGCTCCTCGAAACCGGCGAGGTACGATACGGCTTCGCCTACCGCTTCGGCCACGACGGGTATCCCGAGCGCCATGAGCTGGGGAATTTTCGACGGGCACCGAGCCCGGTTGACCAGGTCGTCGTCCAGAGGGTAAATCGCCACGAGCGGCGATGGGTCCCGGGGGAGCGCCCCGAGCACCGCCGGGTCGTACGCAGCCCATTCGATGCGATTGTCGATGCCATGGCGCGCACAGGCGCTCCGGAGCGCTTCGCGCGATCCGTCGTGGATCTCCTCCCCAACGACGGTGAGGCGCGCAGCGCCGTGCGCCAGGAGTGGAGCGACCAGCCGTGCGGCGCGCTCGGGGTCCGCCTCGGTGAATCGGGTGTACCAGAGAAGGCGCGGCTGCCGGGCCGATTGGGATGCCGCATCGCGCCCCCGAGCCTCGCAGTGTTCGGGGCCGACTTCCTGCCCATTCGGGAGATACCGTACGCGCTCCGGTGAAACGCCCAGCTCGGACACGTACGATTCCAGCCACCGGCTCGCCACCGTAACACCGTCGGCCCGCCGCAGCGTCCACCGTTCCTGGGCTCCTCGGAGAGCGCCCGCCAGGCCCATGCGTTCGCGTCCAGCCCAGCCCCGGAGGCCTTCGAGGTCGTCAGCATCGACGATGACGAGCGGCCTGCGCCGGCGTCCGTCCGATCCCATCATGCGAGCCAGCGGCCACGAGGCGAGCCCGCTGTACCCGATCGGTTTGAAAGCGTGGACCACGTGTGGACGCCAGGTCTGCACGGTCCGAAAGATCTGGGCCGCAACGGCCGCCGGCCCCAGGGGCGGGGTGCTCGCGCGCGTGTGGACGACGTCCACGAGGCCAAGCAGCCAGCGCTGTCGCGCGGACGCCGGGTCATCCCACGGCGGGATGACTACCCGGACTGCGGCCCCTTCGCTCGCAAGAACCCGCGCGATGGGCATGACGCGGGCGGCGGTCGTGCCCTTCGGCCGTAGGCCAAACGGCGCGACGAGCGCCACGCGCAACTGGGCGGCATCGGCTTGACGCGGCGCGGTCACTGCATCGCCCTGTGGCGCACGACCCTGGTTGCGCCCATCGAACCGATCGCTATTCGACCGTGACGGATTTGGCCAGGTTCCGCGGTTTGTCCACGTCGCAGCCGCGCGCGATCGCAGCGTAGTAGGCGAAGAGCTGCATCGGAATGACGTTGACGACGGGAGAGAACAGCTCTGGCGTGGCGGGGACGTGGATCAGCTCGTCGGCGTGGGCCGCAACGCGATCGTCGCCCTCGGACGCGATGGCGATAATGTGGCCTCCCCGGGCGCGCACTTCTTCGATGTTGCTGAGTACCTTCTCCAGCGTCGCGCTCTGGGTGGCCAGGACCATCACGAGCGATCCGGCCTCGACGAGCGCCAACGGCCCGTGCTTCAGCTCGCCCGCCGGGTAGCCCTCGGCCTGAATGTACGAGATCTCCTTGAGCTTCAGGGCTCCTTCTAGCGCGGTCGGATACCCAACGCCTCGGCCGAGAAACAGGAGCTTATCCACCGTTGCGTGCTGCTCGGCGATTCGTGACGCCTCGGCCGCCGTGCTGAGTGCGCGTTCCACGAGCGCGGGCAAGGAGCCGAGCGTCTCGACGTTGGCGCGCATATCCTCTGGGGAGAGGCGCCCCAACCGATGCGCAAGACAGGTGCCGAGCAGCGACAGGGTCACCAACTGCCCGGTGACGCTCTTCGACGCGACGACGGCGACTTCGGGACCCGAGTGCTGATACAGGACGCTCTCGGCGAGGGTAGTGATGGCGCTGCCGACGACATTCGTGATGGCGATACGCTGCGCCCCGCGCTCACCGGCCAGCTCGAACGCGGCCAGCGTGTCCGCCGTCTCGCCGCTCTGGCTGACCCCGATGCAGAGCACGTCCTCGTCGATGGTCGGATCGCGATACCGGAGCTCCGACGCGATCTCGACGTCGATGGGGATGCGCAGCCACGGCTCGAACGCGTAGCGGGCCATCATGCACGCGTGATAGGCGCTGCCGCATCCAGTGAGGATGACGCGTCGGACGCGCGATGCGTCGATGGCGTCCATCTCCGGGAGGCGCACCCGTCCGCCGTCGAGCCGCCCGGCGAGCGTGCGCTCGATGGCCTCCGGCTGCTCGTGCACTTCCTTCAAAAAGAAGTGGGGATAACCGCCCTTCTCCGCCGCTGATCGATCGAGGGTGAGCGACTCGGGCTCGCGCAGCACGACCGTTCCGTGGCGATCGATGACGGTGACGGCGCCCGGTCGCACGGCGACGAGCTCGCCCTCGCGGAGCCTCAGGACGTCGCGGGTGTAATCGAGCACCGCCGGGACGTCCGAGGCGACGAAGTTCCCGTCGGGGCTCAGCCCGACGATGAGGGGCGCGCGATTGCGTGCGCCGACGACGAGGTCCGGCTCGTCGAGCGAGGCGGCCGCTATAGCGTAGAGCCCCCGCACGCGGGCAAGGGCCCGTCTCGTCGCTTCCAACAGCGCGGATTCGTGGCCGTCGCGGGACCCCGCGCTCGCGCGCGCGCCGCCCAGCTCGTCCTCGATGAGGTGGGCTATGACCTCGGTGTCGGTCTCTGACGCAAGCCTGTGGCCGGCGGCCTGAAGCTCGTGGCGCAGCTCCTCATAGTTCTCGACCACGCCATTGTGGACCACACAGACCCGCCCGCTGCAATCCGTGTGCGGGTGCGCGTTCTCGTCCGATGGGCGCCCGTGCGTGGCCCATCGCGTGTGGCCGATGCCAGTAAAGCCTGGTGGCGCCGTGCCATTCAGCATTGATGCCAGGCGCTCCAGCTTTCCGACGGCCTTGCGGATCTCCAGGCGACCGTCTGGCGTGATCACCGCGATGCCGGCGGAATCGTAGCCGCGATACTCCAGGTGGCGGAGCGCTTCCAGGATCAGGCGCGCCGAGTCGTGGGCGCCAGTGTAGCCTACGATGCCGCACATACCGCGTCTCCGTCGCCGACGCCGTCGGCGTTGATCTCGTCTCGAGGGTTCGTTACCTGCATCCTAACCGATGCCGGGGCGCCCAGCGTCGCTTCGAGGAGACCGGACGCGCCGCTCGCCACCACGACCTCGCGATCAATCCGCGCGCCGATGTCCCGAGCGGTCCACCCATCGATGGTGCGCTCGCCGGCGGCGTCGAACATCGAGCGCGAGAGCACGAGCCGATCGAATGGCCGCGCCGCGAGCTGGGCGACTACGTCAGCCCCGGAGAGCAGACCCGCCACCGTCACGGACCCGCCGAACAGCGAGCTGGATATCGGAAAGACGTCGACGCGGAGGCCGCGCACGGGAGCCAAGTCCGCCGCCATCTCCTCGAGGATCGGTGCGAGGAGCGGCCCGGTCGCCCACCCGACGCTCCGTGCCGGGTCAACGGATGCCGGTCGCCTCCGGGCGACGCGGCGCCAGTCGGTCCGGAACGATTGAATCAATCCCACGCCGTTGTGGTATTGCGGATACCCGTCGTAAGAGCGGTGCGCCGGCAGGCGCCTGCCCGCGAGGAGGTACAGCTCATCGCTGGCATACGCGAAGCCCACGCCGAGGGCACGTCGACACCGACGTTGGGCCGATTCCACGATTCGGATCGCGGAGTCGGCGTCGGATGCCTCGACGGCGCGCATGGTCGCAGGCTGGTTATGGGTGGTGAAACCGACAGGCACCACGGCTGCACTCTCGACGGTCGGGTACCGAGCCATCAGGTCGCTGATGGTTCGCTGGAGGTGCTCGCCGTCGTTCTTGTCCGGCATCAAAACGATCTGCGCATGGATCCGAATGTCGTGGGGGGCCAGCTCATCGATCTGCGCCAGTATGTCCGGGGCGTGTGGGTTTCCGAGGATCTCACGGCGGAGGTCGAGATCTGTGGCGTGGACCGATACGCGGAGCGGGCTCAGCCGCTGGAAGATGATGCGCTGCCAC
The DNA here is from genome assembly GCA_035652535.1 of Chloroflexota bacterium. Lineage (NCBI taxonomy): Bacteria > Bacillati > Chloroflexota > Chloroflexota bacterium. Next base: position 57,222 of record DASRDP010000058.1, on the reverse strand, counting down.
TCGTGCTCTGAGAGATTGGTCAGCGTCGTGAAGTTCCCGTAGAGGAACGAATAGCGAAAATCATCGTCTTTGATGTAGAGGCTTCTGCGAAGACCCGGCGGCAACCCTCCAATGAAGCAGAAGGCGCAGCGGTTGTTGCAGGTCTTCATTCGGTCGAAAGCCGCGCTGGCGAACTCGACTCCGAGATCTTCGTCCACGCGCTTGTCCACCGCGATGACGATCCGTTCGCCGTTCCGCTCGACGTCGAGCTCGACGTGCTCGGACGTGGCGTCAAGGCGAACGTCGATGATATCGCGAGGAACGAGCCCGTTGACCGCGAGGACTCGATCGCCCGCCCGCAGGCCAGCAACCGCAGCGGGTCCATCGAGGAGCACGCGGATGACGTCGCCGTGGGGGAGGCGTGCGCGTCTTGGTCCGATGGGCTGGGTGACGTCGGCGCTGGCCACCCTACGATGCATGGACGATGTCTCCACTCGATCCATATACGCCCCGTCGATCCAGCGGGAGCAGGGCCGCGATGCGCTCCATAATGCGTCGCGACAGCGCCTCGGCGTCTCCATCGTCGGCTGTAAGCGCGAAGGGCTCCCCGAACCGAACCTCAATCGGCGGCCGGTGGACCAGGCTTCCGACGCCCGCGACGTGTTCGCTTCCCACGATGGCGACCGGCAGAATAGGACATCGGCCTCGCGTGGCCAGGTAGCTGACGCCGACATGCGCCTCACCGAGTCCGCCGGGCTGACGGGTGCCTTCGGGAAATACGACCACGGCATGACCGCGGTGGAGCAGGTCGAGCGCGGCCCGGATCGCGCGCACATCATGCTGTCCGCGCCGCACGGGGAAGGCGCCCCCGGTCAGGCGCGCCGCAAGCCGCGCGTACCATCGTCGAAACAGCTCAGATTTCGCCATGAAGGTGATGGGCCTGGGGGAGGCCGCCACGAGGATCAGCGGGTCGGCGATGCTGGCGTGGTTCGAGACGATCAGGACGCCGCCGCGGCGCGGCACGCGATCACCCCCGATAACGTGGGGACGCGCCAGCGAAAGCCCGACGCCCTGCGCCGTCCGACGAATGGCGTGGTACAGGGCGCCGCCCGGCGGAACGGGCGACCAGGAACCGGCGTCAAGCACGATCGCGTTCTGCCGCGGCGACGAGATCGACGATGCGATCCGTGACGTCTTCGATGGTGAGACCGTCGGTCTGGATGACCGTCGCGTCCGGTGCGGGTCGGAGGGGAGCGACGGCGCGGGACCGATCCGTTTCATCACGCCGCGCGATCTCTGCCCGCACAGCCTCCGAGGACGCCACGCCGGTGGATTCGAGCGCGCGTCGTCGCGCGCGCTCGTGCTCTGACGCATCGAGAAACACTTTCACCGCAGCGTCGGGAAAGATCACTGTGCCGATGTCACGACCGACGGCCACGATCCGACGTGCTTCTGCCGCCCGCCGCTGGACCGGGATCAGCGCGGCTCGCACCTGCTCATGGGCGGCGACCGTCGACACGTGAGCGTCGACGTCCGGTGAGCGAAGCGCGTTGGTCACGTCGCGCTCGTCGATGAACACCACCGTCGCCGCCTCCGTACCGGCCCCGCGCTCCGCCACGCGCACCTTCAATGAGCGTGCGAGTTCCGCGAGCGCGCGCTCGTCGGACGGGGGAACGCCACCCTCGAGGGCAACCAGCGTGACGGCCCGATACAGGAGCCCGGTATCGAGAAAGGTGGCTCCGAGCCGCCGTGCGACAGCCTGTCCGACGGTGGACTTTCCCGAAGCGGCCGGCCCATCGATGGCGACCACTAGCCGTGCCGTGTCGCCGGGATCGAAACCCGGCGATTCGGCTCGGCGCGGGCCGCTCCGCAGCGCCCGACGCTCGACGCCGCGGGCATATCCACGCGAGAGCTGCGCGATCTCCTGTCGGCGCAGAGGTCGATATTGTCCGGGCCGCAGGCCCGCGAGCCGAACAGGACCGATTCGCACCCGGACGAGGCGAGAGACCCCGACTCCCGCGGACGCGAGGAGTCGACGCACCTCGCGGTTCCGACCTTCGCGCAGAACCACGCGCACCCAGTGTTCGCGCGCGCGGCCTCGCTCGCCCGTGGGCAGCGCGTCGGGAGCTGCTATCTCCACGGCCGCCGGGACGACCGGCTGGCCGTCAATGACGATGCCACGCCGCAATCGCCGCAGGTCGCGGTCCGTGAGCGCGCGATCGATCATCGCCACATACTCTCGCTCCACTCTGTACCGCGGGTGCGCGACGAAATTCGCGAAAACGCCGTCGTTCGTCAACAGGATGAGCCCTTCTGAGTCGCGGTCGAGCCTCCCGACTGGGAACAGGCGGCCATGGCCCGGCGCCAGCTCCGCGATCGTGCGCGCCGCGTGCGGATCGCGCATGGTCGTCGTGACGCCGATCGGCTTGTACGCGGCCAGGTAGGTCCGCTCCTGCGGAGCACTTATGACGTGTCCGTCGACGCTGATCTTCGCCGCGTCGAGCGCAACCAGATGCGCCGGGTCCGTAACCGTGTGTCCATCGACCGCCACGCGTCCCTGACCAATCTGGCGCTCAGCCTCTCGCCGCGAGCAAAACCCGAGGACCGAGAGTGCCCGACCGAGCCGCATGGGGGAGGATTGCGTGGGAGGAAGGATGCCACGCGTCCGCGCGTTCGGACGATCCCCAATGGTGCGCGTCGAGCCTTCGCGCCCGGGCCTGGCGGTTAGCGCCCTCACACCGCCTCCACCGCGTTCACGACGTGGCGAATCTCCCCCGCGCGGCCGTCGGCCGTCAGCTCGACGGCGACGACGTCCGCGCGCCAGTCGTCGTTGCTGTTTCCTGCCCGCTGAAGGTACTGTTGAGCAAGCGCTATCATGCGATGCTGCTTTCGCGGAGAGATCGACTCCTCAGGCAGCACAAAAGTCGTTCGAACGGTCCGGACCTCCACGAAGACCAGGCAATTGCCATCACGCGCGACGATATCGATCTCACCATACCGCGTGCGAACATTGCGTTCCAGGATCCGGTAGCCCTTGCGGGAGAGAAAAGCGGTGGCGATCTCCTCTCCCAGACGCCCGGTTGCCCTTCGGCTATCCATCGACGCTGCCGGTAAGCTCGACGAGGGGCGCAAAACTCCGCCGATGGTGGCAGGAGGGTCCACGCTCGCGCAACGCGCGCGCGTGCGCAGCCGTCCCGTATCCGCGATTTTGGCCGAAGCCGTACCCGGGGGCATCGACCTCCAGGCGCTCCATCAACCGATCCCGCGCAACCTTGGCCACGATCGACGCGGCCGCGATGCTCGCGCAGATTGCATCGCCGTGGATGATCGCGGTCTGCGGGAACTGGGGAGACCAGAGGTGAAATCCGTCCACGAGCACGTGGTCGGGCTGAGCCGACAGGCTGCACACGGCGCGCCACAGGGCGAGCTGGCCGGCGAGTGCCAGCCCCATCTCATCGATGACCTGGGGAGGGACTACGCCGAGCCCGATTCCTCGCGCGGATGCCCGGATGACACGATCGGCGGAGGCGCGCTGAGCGGGGCTGAGCTGCTTGGAATCGCGGATGCCGGCGAAGGAAGTCCGACGGTCGGTTCCGCCGGGGAGGCCCTCGATCAGCGACTCCACCAGCGACCGATCGTTGGGGAAGACCACAGCGGCCGCGACCACGGGGCCGGCCCACGCGCCGCGGCCAGCCTCATCCACACCGGCGATAGTGCCGGCGCCATGGCTCCAAAGGAGCGATTCAATTCGCAGGTCGGGGCGTACGGCGCTCGCGGATGCGCGCTGCTTTGCCGGTGAGTCCGCGGAGATAGTAGAGCTTGGCTCGGCGGACCTCCCCATGGCGGACCACCTCCACCTTGTCAATGCGCGGAGAGGCGAACAGGAATGTTCGCTCGACGCCGATGCCATGAGCAATCCGCCGCACGGTAAACGTGCCGTCGACCTGCTTTGGCCGGTGCTCGCCGACAACGATCCCTTCGAAGACCTGCACGCGCTCTTTGCCGCCCTCGACGACGCGCACGTGCACCCGCACCGTGTCTCCCACTTCGACCGTGGAGTTTTCGGGTCGGCGTCCGTCGAGCAGCTCGTGGAGTTCGGTCATCGTTCGCCTCTCTTTAGATGAACAGGGGCGCCAGCACGAGGGTGATGGTGCTCAAGAGCTTCACCAGGACGTGCAACGATGGGCCCGCCGTGTCTTTGAACGGATCGCCGACGGTATCACCCACGACGGCCGCGGCGTGCGCCTGGGTGCCCTTCCCCAGCACGCCCCCGCCGACGTCGCGCAGGTGCCCAGCCTCGATGTACTTCTTCGCATTGTCCCATGCGCCGCCGCCGTTGTTGAGCACCGTGGCGAGGATGATCCCCGCGATCGTTCCAACCATCAGCAACGCGCCGACGGCCTCGGGCGCGTCGAGATGGAGCGCCTTGAAGAGGAGCCCGACGACCAACGACGCGAAGATCGGCAGCATGCCCGGCGCAATCATCTCGCGGAGCCCGGCCCGCGTCGTGATGTCGACGGCCCGGCCGTAATCCGGACGGACGGAGCCTGCCATGATTCCCGGTTCTTCGCGGAACTGGCGGCGAACCTCTTCGATGATGGCCGAGGCGGCCTTGGACACGGCGCGGATTGCGAGCGAGCTGAAGAGGAACACCAGCATGACCGCGAGAAGCGCGGCGACGAAGATTTCCACCCGCGTGAGGTCTACCGAGAAGTTATAGGTGCAGGTGGTGAGGGGTTGGCCCAACTTGCGACAAACGCCCTCGCGCACGGTGTCGCCATACGCGCCGAACAGCAGGAACGCGGCCAGCGCCGCCGAGGCCATCGCGTAGCCTTTGGTGAGAGCCTTGGTGGTGTTGCCGACCGCGTCCAGGCGATCGGTGATATCCCGGGCCTGCCCGCCAGCGCCGGCCATCTCGATCACGCCGTTCGCGTTGTCGGTGATGGGCCCGAACGTGTCCATCGCCAGCACGTATGCCGCCGTCATGAGCATCCCCATCGTGGCGACGGCGGTTCCGAACAGGCCGCCCTCAGCGGGTGACAGCGGCGGCTGGCCGGCGGCGACCGGAACCACCGCGGCCGCCTGGGAGCCCAAGCCGTAGGCGGCGAGGAGCGCGATGCCCACGGCGACGGCCGTGGACGCGGTGGTCTCGAACCCAACGGCGACGCCCATGACGATAACCGTCGCCGGTCCCGTCTGTGCAGCGTCCGCGATCTCGCGCACCGGACGCCAGGATCCAGCCGTGTAGAACTGCGTGATGAAGACGATAGCGATGCTGGTGACAATGCCGACGAGGCCGGCCCAGAAGAAGACGACGGCGTGGAGCTCGGTCGTCGTGACGTAGAAGAGCATCAAGGTGGCAAGCCCGACCGCGATGAAGTACCCGAAGTTGAGGGCGTTCATCGGGTCCTGGTCGGGGTCACGATTGATCCTTCCCCACAGCGGCACGCACAGGAGCCCGATCATCGTCGCGAAGACGCCAAAGGCGCGGACGATGAGCGGGAAGAGCACCCACTCGGCATGCCCTGTTCGTGTGGCGATGGCAACGCCCAGGATCATCGCCCCGATATTCTCGGCAGCCGTTGATTCGAAGAGGTCGGCGCCACGACCAGCGCAGTCGCCCACGTTGTCGCCGACGAGGTCCGCGATGACGGCGGCGTTCCGCGGATCGTCCTCGGGGATCCCCGCCTCGACCTTGCCTACGAGGTCAGCGCCCATGTCCGCGGCCTTCGTGTAGATGCCTCCGCCCAGCTGCGCGAAAAGGGCGACGAAGCTGGCTCCGAAGCCGAAACCCACGATCGTCGCGGGAGTGCTGATGGGGTCGTGTCCGTAGAGGTAGTAGATGCCCGCGACGCCCAGGAGGCTCAGGGCGACGATGAGGAACCCGGAAACCGCTCCGCCGCGAAGCGAGACGGTGATCGCCTCGTTGAGGCTGCGCTGGGCTGCCGCGGCGGTGCGAACGTTGGACTGCACCGCGACGTACATCCCGATGATTCCAGAGAGGGCGGAGGCTGCGGCCCCCACGAGAAATGCGATCGCGGTCTTCACCCCGAGGGATGAGTCGCCGGTGATTCCGCCGAGGACCGCGCCGACGAGGATGGCTGCGACGATCGCGATCATCGCGATCGTCTGGTACTGCCGTCGGAGAAAGGCGGTAGCTCCCTCGAAGATCATTCCGCCGACTTCCTGCATCGCCTTTGTGCCGGTGTCGCGGCGGAGAACGTCCCACGCGAGATACATGGCGAAGAGTACCGCCACGATCCCAGCGATGGGAATCACCAAGGCAAGATCCATAAGCTCCTCTCCTCCTTCATTGGCGGACGGCGCGCCATTGCGCCGGGAATCAACGGATCAGTCCGAAGTCGGCAGCACGCGGCGACGCGTATTGGCGCTGGGAGCCCAGATCGTCGCCGGGCTCGAGTGTCATGGTTCCGGTCGGAAGCCGGGCAGACGATCACCGCCTGCCTGCGGAAATCGAGCAGACGAAGTGTACCAGTCTGGCTGGCGGCGATCAAGATGACGAGCGGCTGAGGGCGCGCAAGAGGCGTGTGGCCGCCAATCCCGGATCGGGCGCGCCAAACAGCGCGCTCACCACCGCGACTCCGGTGGCGCCCTGCGCAAGGACCGTTGGCGCCCTGGCCTCCGTTATCCCCCCGATCCCAATGACCGGGAGCGCCGTGCTGTGTACGACCGTTCTCAGCAGGTCGAGACCCGCGTACTCCGCGTCGGGCTTCGTCTCCGTGGGGAAGACGGCACCGAAACCGATGTAGTCGGCCCCAGCCGCGACGATCGCGGGGATCTCCTCCGCATAGGAGGCCGACGCCCCCAGGAGCAGGTCCGGTCCCAGTATGCGGCGACCCGCGTCAAGCGGAAGGTCATCCTGCCCCAGGTGGGCCCCGTCGGCCCCGCAGGCCAGCGCGACGTCCACTCGGTCGTTCACGATCAGGAGGCCTCCGCGTGCGTGGATTAGCGTCGCCAACGCCCGTCCTAGTACGACGCGGCCGCCGTCCGACCGCGCCTTATCACGATATTGGATCAGCCGTACGCCCGCGTCGAGGAGCCGGTCGACGATCTGCAGCATTCGCTCGTCCGACGGCGACTGGTCGGTGATCGCGCACAGGCGCGTGGCGGCGAGGATCTCAGAAAATCGCGTCGCCCGGTCAGACATGCGGTCTCCTCGATGATAGAATCGCTTTTGGAGGCCCGTTGCGATTCGATGTAACCACGCCGCCCACGCGGGACCCCTGGTTTCGGGCGCTCATCATCCTGCTCACGATTATCGCTGCGCTCTATCTTGGCCAGATGGTGTGGGGCCTCGCCGCGCGCGTCGGCGACCTGCTGGTCCTGTTTCTGGTCGCCTGGATCATTTCCTTCGTCCTGGAGCCCACCGTAGTGGGCCTCACCCGGCTTGCGTGGCTATCGCGCACGGGCGCCGTGCTCCTGGTGTACCTCGCGGTGCTGGTGGCCATGACCAGCGCGTTCATGGTGCTCCTGCCCGCCGTCGCGGACCAGAGCGCCCTCGCCGCTCAGCAGCTTCCGCAGATCGTCGAACGCGTGTCCATCCTTGGCAGTGGGATGACCGCACTCCTCGCCGCGCACGGAATTGCCGTCGGGACGTACGCTGACGAAGTTCTGCGCCCCATCGAAGCCGCACTCGTCGCCAACGGATTGTCCTTGGCGACCGGGGCCGCGTCAATTGCTGCGCAGATCCTCCTGATCGTCGTGCTCTCCGTCTATTTCATGTTGGACGGTCCTCACCTTGGAGCGGCGCTGCTCCAAGCGGTTCCCACACAGTATCGCGACGATTTTCTCTACTTCACGGGAAGTCTTCAACGGTCGTTCGGCGGGTTTCTGCGGGGGCAGTTTATCCAGTCATTTGTCTACGGCCTCGGCGTTGCCATCATCATGGCCACAGTCGGCCTGCCCTACGTTGCCCTGGCGAGCGTAGCGGCGGGCGTGGCGATGTTCATTCCGTTCCTGGGCCCCGGCCTGGGCCTGATTCCAACCGTCCTGGTCGTCCTCGCCGCTGATGCCGGGCGCTGGTGGGTCGCGCTCTTGCCGACGCTGGTCCTCAACATCTTCGTCGTCAACGTCATCCAGCCGAAGGTGATGGCGCAAGAGATCGGACTGCACCCGACCGTGGTCCTGGCCGCCGTGCTCATCGGCGCGCGCCTCGCCGGTCCGTGGGGCGCGATTTTCGGTGCGCCCGCTGCCGCGGTGATCGCCACCATGGCATCCTTCTATAAGCTCACCGTTACGGAGCGCCGAGCGCGCGTGCTCTCCGTCGCCGGCGCCGTCGAGCCGGAGCCCCCAATGCGGATCCATGAGCTGGACGAAGAAGAGCAGCGGGTCACTGCTGAACGTTAGCCCGAGCCGTCCAACTGATTCTGCTCAGGAGATTGGTGAATGAGGATGACCGTTCGGAAGGCGGTGATTCCCGCGGCTGGCCTCGGAACGCGGTTTCTCCCCGCCACGAAGGCGCTCCCGAAGGAGATGCTTCCGATTGTCGACAAGCCAGTGATTCAATACGTTGTTGAGGAGGCCGTAGCCTCGGGAATCCGGCAGATCGTCGTGATCACCGGCCAATCCAAACGGGCGATCGAAGACCACTTCGACGCGCAGTTTGAGCTGGAATCCCGGCTCGAGGCAGCCGGCCGAATGGACGATCTCCAGATGGTACGGAAAATCACGGAGCTGGCCGAGTTCGCGTACGTGCGACAGGGACAGCCCAAGGGAAACGGCCACGCCGTCCTCTGCGCGCAGGTCGCCGTCGGCTCAGAGCCCTTTGCGATGGTTTGGGGTGACGACATCGTCGACGCGGCGACCCCGTGTCTTCGCCAAATGATCGCTGCCTACGAACAGTTTGGCGGCGCCATTGGCGCCGTGATGCGCGTCGCGGACGCTGACGTCTCGAGGTACGGCATCATCGACGCCGAGCCGATGGGCGGACGGATGCATCGCCTTCGCAGGATTGTCGAAAAACCGTCGGCGCACGACGCGCCGTCAAACCTCGCGACCGTTCACGCATGGATACTCCCGCCCAGCATCTTTCCGATCCTCGAGTCCACGCCACCCGGCAAGGACGACGAGATCTGGCTCGTGGATGCCATCATGCGGCTCCTTGAGGACGAGCCCGTATACGCGATGGAGTTCGACGGCCGCCGCTACGACGCAGGGAACAAGCTCGAATTTCTCCAGGCCACCATCGATTTCGCTTTGCGAAGGGACGATCTGGGCCCGGGGCTGCGCCGGTACCTCGAATCGATCCTCGCGAGCGAACCCGTCCGCTGACCCATGTGCGTCGAGAACAGGAGCCGCCGCGGACTCCGCGTCAGGCGACGTCTGGCAATTCGTGCCGCTTCAACCCGTAGGATCGGTCTCCGCGCACGACCTGCCGGAGCACGTCGAGGGGCATGAGGAGCCACTGGCATCGTCCGGTCGGGCACCACTCCCGCAGTTGCTCGCGGATGTGCTCGAGCGGCATCGGCTGGTTTCCGTTTGCCAGGAGAATGCGAAATACCGCCTCGAGGGCCGACATGTCGGTCGTGATGTATCCGCTCTTGCGTGAGCAGCAGTCGCGAATGATGGGGATGGGTCGGGTGCCGTACTGGACTCTGCGGACCTCGTAGGTCACGCGTCCGGTCCGACGTTCCGCCACTGGGTACCGCTCCTCGGTCTCCTCGCCCAGCCGCGCCTGACATTGCGCGCACATGCGCGCCTGCACGACTTCGTTGAAGATCAGGTCATGACGGTCGTACCACTCCCCGTCGATGAAATAGCGCTCTTCGGGCTCCGACTCCGCCAGCGCAACGTCTTCCACCTCTAGCTCCCGATCGAACTCATCCATATGTTCCCCTTCTCTCCCCGCTCACACCGGTCGTGGACCCCGCCCGGTCGGACGTGCGCGATTCAGAACGCCCCGGGGCCGCCAAATATTTCTTCATCGATCGGCCAGAATTCCAAGGGCCGATCGGAGAAGATCCTCAACGGTGTCCCGCGCGCCGGCGTTCTCGACGGCGCGCTTCGCCTCACCGCTGGAATACCCCATCGCCATCAATGCTCCGAGCGCGGCCACCTCGACATCTGAGACGGCCTCGGCTTCCGCCTCCACTGCGCCCACCTTCCCACGAAGATCGGTCACGATCCGCGCGGCTGCGCGCGCGCCGACTCCCGGGGCGCGCGTGAACGGCTGCGCATTGCCCAGGTTGATGGCGCGCCGAACCTCGTTGGCCTCCAGCACCGACAGAATCGCCAGGGCCGCTTTGGGTCCGATGCCCGAGACCGTCATCAGCAGCTCGAACAGGGCCAGCTCATCTCCGGTGTGAAAGCCATAGAGGGCGAGTTGGTCTTCACGTACGTACAGGTAGGTACGGAGCGCGATTTCGTCCCCGGGGACGAGCGCCGAAGTTGTTCTGGCAGGGACCGACACACGAACATCCACCGGCCCGACCGCGAGCACAACGTCGTTCGGCCCGACGCGCTGGACCACTCCCCGAACGCCAGCAATCATTGCGCGCGAGCGGCGGCGTTCGAGACGATGGCGTCGAGATCGGCGCGGCGGGCGTGGCAGATCGCCACGGCAAGCGCGTCCGCGGCATCGTCCGGCGTGGGAAGCGAATCCAGTCGCAGCAGCAGGCGAATCATCTCCTGCATCTGCCGCTTTGAAGCCCGGCCGTACCCCGTGACCAGCTGCTTCACGGCCGTTGGCGTGTATTCCGCGTACGCCGTGTCGCCACACACCGTCGCCAGCATCGCAACGCCCCGGGCTTGCCCAACGGAAACCGCCGTCGTGACGTTCCGAGAGTGAAATAGCGACTCCATCGCAACATCGGTTATCGAATACCGCCGAATGACCCCGCTGAGGCCCTCGTACAGCGCCCGGAGACGGGCTGGGAGCGCGGTGCCGGACGGAGTGGCGACACACCCGTGTTCCAGGTGAGCGAGGGATTCGCCGCGGGACTCCACGACACCATAGCCGAGCAGCGCGATTCCCGGATCGATCCCGAGAATCGTCCGAACGCGCTCGCTCACCGCTGCTCGTACTCGGCGAGCGCCTCCTCCGAGATCTCCAGGTTCGTGTAGACCTTTTGGACGTCGTCCAGGTCTTCGAGACGCTCCATCAGCCGCAACGTCGAAGCCGCCTCCTTCGGGTCGAGCGAGATCGACGTCGTGGGCACCATTGCCAGCTCCGCGCCGGTGATGTTCGCCTTGCGCGCGGCGAGGGCGGATCGAGCGCTCTCGAGATCGCCCGGAGCGGTGTACACCTCGACCGTGCTGCCGTCCACGCGCACGTCCTCCGCCCCGGCGTCGATCGCCCAGAGGCTGATCTCGTCTGGATCGTTCCCGTCCGCCTCGATGGTGAGCAGCCCTTGCTGATTGAACATCCACGCGACGCAGCCCGCTTCGCCGAGGCTGCCGCCAGCGCGGGTGAAGGCGCTTCGCACCTCGGCCACGGCCCGGTTGCGATTGTCCGTCAAGACTTCGACCAGGATCGCCGCCCCGCCGGGCCCGTACCCTTCGTAGGTCACCTGGTCGAGGGCTGCTCCCTCGGGGCCGCCGGCGGCGCGTTTGATGGCGCGGTCGATTGTGTCAATTGGCATGTTCGCGGCCCGCGCGCGATCGATCGCGAGGCGAAGTCGCGGATTGGCGTCGGCGTTGGGGCCGCCCTCCCGAACCGCGACGGAGATCTCCCGTCCCAGCTTCGTGAAAATTTGACCGCGCTTGACGTCAGCGACCCCTTTTTGCCGCTTGATCTGTGCCCACTTGGAGTGTCCTGACACCTGTTCCCTAGCTCGTCCTCAGAAGTCTGTCCAACTGCATAGACAACGTTGCCGAGTGCACGCGCGCTCGACACTATCGGATTCTACCACGCGGTCCTGGAGACCGCGGCCCGACGCGGCCGAAAGACGAGGGCGAGCACGAACCCCGAGATGAACCCGCCGATGTGCGCCCAGAATGCGACACCTCCGGTTTGCTGCGTGCTCACCTCGAGCGCGGCAACACCCGAGAGTAGCTGCGTCAGGAACCAGAAGCCAATCAAGAAGAGGGCGGATATTCGCGGCACGGTCAGGAAGGGCCCGATGAACAGAATGGTCCGCACGTCGGCTCTGGGGTACAGCAGCAGGTACGCGCCCAGGACGCCGGCGATTGCGCCGCTGGCGCCGATGCTGGGTACCGTCGCCGTCGTGTTGATCAGGACCTGCGTAAGGCCGGCGACGACACCCGTCACCAGATAGAAGAGGAGATACCCGAGGTGGCCGAATGCGTCCTCGACGTTGTCGCCGAAAACCCAGAGATAGAGCATGTTGCTGGCGATGTGCAGGAATCCCCCGTGCACGAACATGGACGTCAGGAGCGTGACGTAGACGGGTCCAGGGTCGGCGGGCGGGATGTCGCGTCCGGTGGAGATCTCGACGGGAACCACGCCCACCGATTGGGTGAATCGATCAAGCTGCGTCCCGTTGAGCGTTAACTCGTACAGAAAGACGGCGATATTCAGGGCAATGATGAGAATCGTGACCCAGGGAAACGACCTCCGTCGCGGACTGTCGCTGATTGGAATCACGTCAGCTCCCTTCAGAACGCGCTTCGGGGCGCCCGAAAACCCCTCTGCTATATTAACCATGCGTGCTGGGATGCGAGCCCTGACGCGCCACCGCGCTCACGGTAATCCGCTTTTTGGGAGAGTAGGTCATGAAGAGCTACACGGCTGATGCAATTCGCAACGTCGGATTGTTCGGCCATGGCGGCGCCGGCAAGACGACGCTCGCAGAGGCGATGCTCTTCCACGCGGGCGCGATCAGTCGGCTCGGACGCGTCGATGACGGCTCCGCCACCACCGACTACGACCCCGACGAAGTGAAGCGCAAGATGTCCATCAGCGCCGCGCTTGCGCCGCTGGAGTGGACCGACACGAAAATCAATGTCATCGACGCTCCCGGCTACGCCGACTTCTTCGGCGAGGTGGTCCAGGCGATGGCCGTCAGCGACACTGCGCTGCTCGTGGTGGACGGCGTTTCCGGTCTCCAGGTCGGCACCGATGCCGCTCGCCGACAGGCCGCCGCCGACGACCGCCCCATCATGGTCTTCGTCAATCGGCTCGATCGCGAGAACGCGAATTTCCATCAGGTGTTCGACCAGCTCCGCGAGCGGTTCGGCACGGGCGTTCTCGCGCTCTCGATCCCCATCGGCGCCGAAAGCGCGTTTCGCGGCGTCGCGGACGTCATTGCAGAGCAGGCCATCCTCGACGAGAAGGGAGCCCCTGCGTCAGTTCCGGATGACGCGGCTGGGGATGTCGCGCGGTATCGCGAGATGTTGATCGAGTCCGCGGCGGAGCTGAACGACGATCTCCTGACAAAGTACCTCGAAGAGGGCGAGCTTTCCACAGACGAGATCCGCTCCGCGATCCGCTCGGGCTTCGCCGATGGACGCGTGGTGCCCGTCCTGGCCGGATCCGCCCTCCAGGTGCGGGGGATCCGGAGCCTTCTCGACGCCATCGTCGCGTTCGCGCCGCCGGCTTCTCAGGCAAAACCGCGAATCGAATCGGGAGATGGAGCCGACGGAGTCGCGGCGCTGGTCTTCAAGACCATTTCCGATCCGTTCATCGGGAGGCTGAGCTTCCTCCGCTCCTATCGTGGTGAGGTGCACTCCGACAGCCACGTCTGGAACTCCGAGCGTCGGAAGGAAGAGCGCATCGGGCAGCTCTTCATGATGCGTGGGAAGCAGCAAGAGCCGATCCCGTCGATCCCCATGGGTGACATCGGGGTGGTGCCGAAGCTGAGCGAGACCCGAACGGGCGACACGCTGACGACAAAGGACCACCCGATCACGCTCGCCCGCATCAAATTCCCGGAACCGGCGTACTCTGCCGCCATCGAACCGAAAACGAAGAATGATCTCGAAAAGCTGAGCCCGTCCCTCGCGCGGATGATCGAGGAAGACCCCACCCTGTCGGTGCATCGCGAGTCCTCCACTGGCGAGATGATTCTGTCCGGTCTCGGCGAATCGCACCTGGAGATCGCCTGCGAGCGGATGCAGCGCAAGTTCGGCGTCAACGTGACACTCTCGACGCCGCGCGTGCCCTACCGCGAGACGATCCGGTCATCGGCGAAAGCGGAGGGCCGGTACGTCCGACAGACGGGTGGCCACGGCCAGTACGGGGTCTGCTGGATCGAGCTGGAGCCGCTCGAGCGGGGCGGAGGGTTTGAGTTTGTAGATCGGATCGTCGGGGGCGTGGTCTCGCAGAGTTATCGGCCAGCGGTCGAGAAGGGCATTCGCGAGGCGATGGAGGAGGGCGTCCTGGCCGGATATCCGGTCGTGGACGTGCGCGCGACCCTCTATGACGGAAAGGAACACCCCGTCGACTCGTCGGAGATGGCATTCAAGATCGCCGGCTCGCTCGCGTTCAAGAAGGCGGCCTCGGAGGCCGGCCTCGAGCTGCTCGAGCCCATCATGGAGCTCGAGATCACCGTCCCCGACGAGTTCACCGGCGACGTCATCGGCGACCTGAACACGAAACGCGCGCAGGTGCACGGGATGAACCCCGAGGGGGGAACGACGACGATCTCGGCGGACGTCCCCCAGGCCGAAATTCTCCGCTACGCGACCGATCTTCGAGCGCTCACCCAGGGACGCGGCACGTACTCGATGCGCTTCTCGCATTATCAGGAGGTGCCGGCCCACGTGGCGCAGCAGCTCGTGGAGAAGCTGAAGGCGGAACACGCCGCTCAGAAGTAGGGCGCAGCCTCGGCCTGCCGGGCCCGATGACTGGCGCGCTCCTCAGGCGCAGCTGCACGCCCCACCGCAGGCGCACCCCCCTGCGCCGATCCCATCGTCCCCGTGCCCGCGACCGGCGATGACGGAGAGGGTGCGCAGCGCCCCTGCGTGGCACTCCGGGCAGACCGCGGGCTCGGCCGAGGCGCTCATCGGCTGGAGCTTCTCGAACTTGGTGTCGCACTGGCGGCAATAGTATTCGTAGACGGGCATCCTACCGCTCCTTGCGCTGTATCACGATCGCTCTGATCGCTCTGCCACGAGTTTGCGCGCCCGGTCCACGTCCCGATCGATCTGCAATCGAAGCTCGTCGATGGACGCGAAGCGCTGAGTCCCCCGAAGCTGTGCAAGAAAGGATACGGCAAGTCGGGCGCCATACAGGTCTCCGGCGAAGTCCAGGATGTGCGTTTCCAGCAGGCGCTCGGCCTCGTCGAAAGTCGGCCGTCCCCCGAGGTTCACGACACCGAACCGCCTCTGGGTGGGCGATGGGTCCGGTCCGTCCGGACTCGAGGTGACGGTGACCATCACGAAATAGACGCCGTCTGCAGGCAGCGCCCGTCCGGGGGGTGGCGAGACGTTGGCCGTCGGAAAGCCGAGCAACCGCCCACGCCGGGCCCCCGGTTCCACGATGCCGGAGATCGTGTATGGGCGCCCCAACAGCCTCTCGGCGAGCCCGACGTCGCCCGACGCGAGGGCTGATCGCACCCACGAGCTGCTGATCGGTCGACCCGCGTGCATCAGAAGCGGCACCGACGTCACGTCAAAGCCCATCGATCTCCCAAGCTCCCGGATCACGGGCACTGTACCGGCGCGGTCGTGCCCGAGGGCGAAATCTTCGCCAACCCAGATCTGGCGCGGCCGACACCGCTGACTCACGTCGCGGAGGAATTGTTCGGCCGTCTCGGACGCCACGGCAGCGTCGAACGGGACAACTTCGACGCACTCGACGCCGAGGTCCCGAAGGAGCGACGAGCGCTCGCCGGGATCGGTCAACGCCTTGGGCGGACGCTCTGGACGGAGAAACGCCTCGGGATCAGGATCGAACGTGATGCAATGCGCTGCCAGGCCGGCGCGACGCGCGGATTCGACCATCCGGCGCACGAGGTCCTGATGGCCTCGATGGACGCCATCGAACACACCAATGGTGAGGGCAACTTCCGGAGTGTCGTGCTCCACGCGCTTACCTGGACCTCATTTAGGACAGATGGTGCGCCGGGCTCCGAACAAAGCTGAGGACGGGCTGCCACTCCTCGCCGTCGCGTTGAACGGCGACGCCCAAGAGGTCGCCCTCGACGGAATAGATCCGGGCTCGGGGCGCGGCGGAGATGGGTCGCTCATCCCGCGCCGTCGGGAGCGGCCTATCGGGTCCGGCCTCGGCGCCCGCCGCGCACCATCGTCGCCCGTAGAGGAAGTCTAACGACCGCGACGATGGCGAGACAACAGCCGGCGTCTCGCGCAGCGCGATGTCCGGTGGCCAAACGAGCGAGAGCCACGCTGCGCCACCGCCGAGCGCTTCGAGCGAAGCGAGATCGGTCGCTTCACCAATCCCGAAGGGCCCGACGCGGAGACGGACGAGCGCTTGCAGGTGCGCGGGGCAGGCCAGCGCCTCGCCAATGTCGCGCGCAAGAGCCCGAATGTAGGTACCCGATCCGCAGTCGACGAGGAGCGAAAGCAGGGGCGGCGACCAGACCGCTACCTGTATTGCGTGAATGACGACCGAGCGCGATGGGAGCCGGGTCTCCAGGCCGCGCCGCGCCGCGCGATACGCGCGCTCCCCCCCGACGTGCACAGCCGAGTACGCCGGTGGGCGCTGATCGATCTGCCCGATGAAGCTCCGCAGCGCCGCGCGAATGTCGGACTCTTCAAGATTCGACGGGTCGCCGACAGCTAGTGGCGCTCCCTCCGCGTCGTCCGTGGTCGTGGACAAGCCGAACAGCACGTCGGCCCAGTACATCTTGCGGTCCCAGGCGGAAGCATCGACGGTCCGCGTCGCGCGTCCCAGCGCGAGGGGCAGAACGCCGGCCGCTGACGGATCGAGCGTTCCGGTATGCCCGACGCGCTGCGCGCCGGTGAGTCGTCGCACGCGAGCCACGACGTCGTGCGACGTCAGCCCAGGCGGTTTCAGGACGTTCAGGTACCCATCGACGTGCGGTGCGGATGGCCTGGCCATGCGGTCGGCAGCCAATCGATTCAAACGCTTGCCGGATCACGGCCGCTGCGCGGACACGGACGGAGGCGGAGCCGACGAAGCGAGCTCCTCGAGAACGCGCGGGATGAGCCGGTCCGCAGCCTGGCGAGGCGGCGCGTCAATTGTGCATCCGGCCGCCCGCTGATGGCCCCCGCCGCCAAAATACCCGGCGATCTTCGTGGCGTCGACCCCGGGAATGGTGCGTATGCTGACCTTGGTGGCACCCGTTTGGGTTTCCTTCAAGACGACGGCGACGCGCGTGTTTTGAGACGCCAGCAGAAAGTTCACCAGCCCTTCGGCGTCCTCGAGGGTTGCCTCGGCGGCAGCCAGCATGTCGCTGGTCACCCAGGTCCAGAGGAACCCCTCGGCTTCCTGAACTTGGGCCATTGCCGCGCCCCAGAGCTTGATGGCGGAGAGCGGGCGCGTGCTGAAGAGCAGCTCAGCGGTGCGGAAGATGGGTGCCCCGGCCGCCGCAAAGCGCGCGCCCAAGCGAAGCGACTCCACCGTGGTGCTCTCGGTCCGGAACCCCTGAGTGTCTCCCACGAGTGCCGTCATCAGGCACGTGGCGCTTGCCGCGTCGAGAGCCAGTCCGCTCGCGTCGAGGACCCTCGTGACGACTTCGGCAGTGGCGGCCGCCGCGGAATCGACATAGTTGACGGTGCCGAACCGCGTGTTGGTGTAGTGGTGATCGAAAACGACGATCGGGCAATCGTGCAGGACGTCACGGTGAAGCTCGTAGAAGGCCGCCATTCGATCAGGGGTCGGCGTGTCCATAACGGCCAGCGCATCGCCGGCGTTGAGCAGGAGGGTGGGCGCCTCGCCAGGACCCAGCCGATCCGGAAACGAAACGATGGACTCGTTGCCCGGGAGCGACGCAGCGAACGACGGACGGCGTCCGACGCAAACGGGCGTTGCGTCCCACCCCTCCCGCCGGAGGATGTTGCACAGGCCGAGCATGCTCCCGAGCGCGTCCGGGTCTGGGTCCGCGTGGGCCGTGATGAAGACCCGCCGCGATCCCGCGAGGGCGCCCTGCAGCGGCGGCCCGAGACTCGCTGTCGACGGGCTCCTACGCACCGTGAATCTCGCGCAGCAGCTCCTGAATCCTGGCGCCCTCGGCGATGGTGCGATCGAGCCGAAAGTCCAGATCAGGCGTCCGACGGAGGTTCAGGCGCGCTGCCAGCTCGCGTCGAAAGAACGACGTCGCGCGGCGAATCTGCGCGACGGTGGCCTCGGCTTCCTTCTCGTCCCCGAGGACGCTCACGTAGATTCGCGCTATGCTCAAGTCGGGCGCCGTTTCAACCCCGGTGATGCTGATCACGCCATGGAGGCGGGGATCGCGGGCTTCGCGGGCGAGCAGGTCCGCCAGCTCATCGCGGATCTGGTCGTTGAGCCGCTGCATGCGGCGGGATGTCGGCATCGCATTTCACCCTTCGGCTTCTCGCTGCGAGGCCGCGATCAGCCGCCGACGGTTTCCTTGGTGAACGCCTGGATGACGTCGCCTTCTTGATAGTCGGCGAAGCCCGCAATGCTGATGCCGCATTCGTACCCGGCCTGGACCTCGCGGACGTCATCTTTGAACCGCCGCAGACTCTCGAGTCTGCCCTCGAGAACGAGCTGGCCGGCCCGGAAGATTCGAACCTGGCTGTTGCGCGGAATCGTGCCCGACGTCACATAGCACCCGGCGGCAGCGCGCGTTCGCCCGATCTTGAACACTTGGCGAACCTCGGCCTCGCCCACGACGACTTCGCGATACTCCGGCTCGAGCATGCCGCTCAGCAGCTTCTCGATGTCTTCGGTCATGTGGTAGATGACGTTGTACGGCCGGATCTGGACCCCCTGCGCATCGGCGGCGCGGCGCGCCCCGGGCTCGACGCGAACGTTAAAGGCGATGATGGGCGCCTTTGACGCGACCGCGAGCATGACGTCGGATTCGGTCACATTTCCGATGTCCGCGTGGATGATCTTGGTCCGCACTTCACGCTGCACGTGTTCCTGCTCGGCGATGCTCTGAATGGCGCCGGTGATGGCCTCCAGCGATCCGCGAACGTCAGCCTTCACGATCAGGTTCAGCTCCTTGAGCGTCCCGGCGCGAATGCCTTCCATGATGGATTCAATCGTGGCCTCTCGCGCGCCCGCCGCCCCCTGGGCCTCGGCGGCTCGTCGCCCAGCCTGACTGAGAGCGCGCGCCGCCCGCTCATCAGCGACGACCTGGAAGCGAGTGCCCGCCTCGGGCACGCCGTCGAGGCCAAGGACCTCGGCGGGCATCGCCGGCTCGGCGTGACGAATGCGCTTGCCTTTGTCGTTGAAGAGCGCTTTGATCCTGCCCGAGTAGCCGCCCACGACGATAACGTCCCCGACGCTGAGCGTGCCGTTCTCCACCAGCACGGTGGCCACCGGACCACGAGCCTTATCGAGCTTCGCTTCGATCACGCTGCCCGTCGCGGTGCGATGGGGGTTGGCCCGATAATTTCCCATTTCAGCGACGAACAGGATCATTTCGAGCAGCGTTTCGATCCCTTCACCGGTGCGCGCCGACACGGGCACCATGACCACGTCGCCGCCGTAGTCTTCGACCACGAGACCGATCTCCGTCAGCTCCTGCTTTACACGCTCGGGATTGGCATCTGGTCGGTCGATCTTGTTGAGCGCGACGATGATGGGGACCCCGGCCGCGCGCGCGTGGTCGGCCGCCTCACGGGTCTGGGGCATCACGCCGTCGTCCGCCGCGATCACCAGGACGGCGATGTCGGTCACCTTGGCGCCGCGGGCGCGCATGGCCGTGAACGCTTCGTGGCCGGGCGTGTCCAGGAAGGTCACGAGCTGGCCTTGCGCCTCGACCTGATACGCGCCGATGTGCTGCGTGATTCCGCCAGCCTCGCCCGCCGTCACTCGCGTCTTTCGGATCGCGTCGAGGAGGCTCGTCTTGCCGTGGTCGACGTGACCCATGACGGTGACCACCGGCGGACGCGGCTGCAGGTCCTCGGGCCGATCGGGCTCCTCTTCGCCGGCAGACCCATCGACCTGGATCGACATCTCGCGTACCTCGAGACCGAGGTCGCCCGCGACGATGGCCGCGGTTTCGTAGTCAATAGTCTGATTGATGCTGGCGATGATGCCGTTCTGAAGCAGCTCTCGAATGACGTTCGATGGCGAAACGCCAATCCGATCGGCAAAGTCCTTCACCGATATCGACGGCGGCAGCTCGACGGGAGCCTTTGGCGCGGCGGGCGCCACCGCCGCGGGTGCTTCACGCTCGGCAGCATTCTGACGCGGACCACCGGAGGGTCGACGCCGCGGGCCGGGCCGACGTGGAGGGCGACCATGCATATCTCCTCCCTACTCTTTCTTCAATATCAGGCCGGCAGCGGGGCTGAGGCATCGGAGAACCCCGTCCCGCCACCGCGCTTGAGGCGAAACCCCTCCCGGACGAACCGGTGAAGCTCGTCGAGATCCGAACTGGATATCGCTGTTTTCAGGACGTGAGCCAGCGATGTCGATCGAAGGGCCGCGGCCCAGCATTCCTGGCGCAGGCAGACGTACGCGCCACGGCCAGACACCTTGCCGGTCGCATCGATTCGGACGTTTCCTTCGCGGGTGCGCACAATCCGCACCATCTCCCGTTTGGGTCGCTGCTCTCGGCAGCCTGCGCACGTCCGAAGCGGCACATGCCGCTGCTTCATTCTCGCTCCGAAGTCGCGTCGACCGCTGCTTCCACCGGGTGCTCTTCGGCGGGCGCTGCCGCGTCGGGCTCCGGGGGTGAGCCGGCGCCTTGACTGGGCCCGCTCGCGTCCGCTTCACTCGTCGCGCCCAAGGTGCCACCCGCCGCCCAGGCTTCGAGCTCGGCGCGCGCCAGGGCCGCGTCAGACTTTATGTCAATTCGCCACCCGGTCAGCCGTGCTGCGAGCCGGGCGTTTTGCCCTTCCCTGCCAATGGCGAGCGAGAGCTGGCGCTCCGGAACGACGACCGTGGCCGTCTTCTCCTGCTCGTCCACGTCGACGCGCTGGACCTGCGCGGGGCTGAGGGCCGACGCGACAAAGGTCGCGGGATCGGGGTCCCAGGGAATTACGTCGATCTTTTCGCCCCCCAGCTCGTTGACGATGTTTTGAATACGGACCCCTCGAAGCCCCACGCATGAGCCAACCGGATCGATCCCCTCCTGATGGGCATGGACGGCGACCTTGGACCGAGCCCCGGGCTCTCGCGCAATCGCCTTGATCTCCACGGTGCCGTTGAAGATCTCCGGGATCTCTTGCTCGAAGAGCCGCTTGATCATCATCTTGTGGGCGCGCGAGACGAGCAGCTGGGGACCCTTGTGCGTCTCGTGCACTTCGACCAGGTACACGCGAAGCCGCTGACCCGAGAAGTAGCGCTCGGTGGGGACCTGCTCCGACGGCGGCATGATCGCTTCCGTCTTCCCGAGCTCCAGCACGACGGTGCGCTGCTCGATGCGCTGGACCACGCCGTGGATGATCTCGCCGACGCGCTCGGAGAACTCGTCGTACACCCGCTTGCGCTCGGCTTCCCGCAGCTTCTGGACGATGTGCTGCTTGGCCGTCTGAGCGGCGATGCGTCCGAACGAGCGGGGTGTCACGTCCTCCCAAACCGTGTCGCCCACCTTCGCCTCCGGCTCGATTCGCCGTGCCCGCTCAACGCTAATCTCGTTCGCATCGGTCGGATCCAGGACGACGGTGCGTTCGGCCAGCACTCGCGGCTCGCCGGTGTCCGGGTCGATCCGGGCGACGACGTTCATGTTCGCGTCGCTGAAGTTCCGCTTGTAGGCGGATACTAAGGCGCTTTCGAGTGCCTCAACGACAATATCTGGCGAAACGCCTTTTTCGTTGGAAAGCATATTGATCGCGGTTAAAAACTCGCCTTTCATCCGCGTTCCCCGTTTTCTCCGTGGCGCCTCGTCGCTTCGAGCGCAACAAAAAAGTGGGGGTGAACCCACTTTCAGCAGTCCCTCAACTGCGAAACATTATATCAAGCTCCCCCAAACGGGGCCAGGATCACGCGGTTCCGCTTAGGCTAAGAAGGGTTAGCGAATGCCCCAATCGATTGGCACCGCTGGCGTCACGAGGTCGTGGAATGAGATCAGGACCATGATGGACACCAGCACCGCCATACCCACGAGGTGGATGAGGCCCTCGCGCTCCGGAGGCACCCGTCGCCCGCGAACGGCCTCCAGCAGGACGAACACGAGGCGGCCGCCGTCGAGAGCCGGTAGCGGCAGCATGTTGGCGACGGCGAGGCCTGCGCTGAATGCGCCCATGATGAGGAGCACCGGGAAGAACCAGCCGCTCGAGAACGCCGCGGACGTAGCCTGGGCGGCGACCTGCGTCATCCCGGGAAGTCCGATCGGGCGCACCGCGTCCGGCGAGATCTGGCCACGCACCGCCAGCACCGGCGCCGCGACCGTGTACGCCACGATGCTCACCGATCGCCGAATCCCGAACCCGACCGATTCGATTGGACCGTGCGGCACGGGCTGGGCACGTCCTCGCAATCGGATTCCGATGGGACCCTGGCCCTCCGGCCATTCCGTTCGCGGCGTCACCACGACGCTGACCTCATCGCCCGACCGATTGATGGTCAGATGGATTGGCTGGCCCAATCGCTGGGCTGACTGCTCGCGAAATTGGTCCAGCGAGACCACGGGAGCGTCGTCCAGCCGCTCGATGCGATCGTTCTGCTGAATGCCCGCCGCCTGGGCCGGAGATCCCGGCGACACCTCTGCCACTTCGACTTGCATGTGATCGGAGTCGGGCCAGCCGGATGCGTAGGCGGCGGTAAATACGGCAACCGCGACCAGAAAGTTCATTGCCGACCCGGCAGCCAGCACCAGTGCGCGGATCCGTTTCGGCTGGCTCGCAAAGCTGCCCGGCGCGCTCGGGTCCTCCTCGCCGAGCATCTTGACGTAGGCGCCGAGCGGGATCAGGTTCAGCGTGTAGTCGACGCCGCCGCGCCTGATGGAGAAGAGCCGCGGGGGAAACCCGATGGCGAACTCCTCCACCACCACGCCGCTACGCTTGGCGACGATGAAGTGACCCAACTCGTGCGCGATCATCAGAAACCCGAGAATGGGCACGATGGCGAGATATTCCAAGATAGTCCCTACTCCCGCTGGGCCGCTTTACTGGCGAGGCTCAGCAACGATGGTTCGAATGGCCGCGTTCGATCAGATTTGGAGCGTGCGACAGGTTTCTCGCGCCCACGCGTCGACCGCGAATAGCTCCTCGACTTCGGCGCCATCTTCCTGATAGCGATCGAGGGTCGCCGCCACGAGCGCGGTGATCTGAGTGAACCTTACTTCCCGGCGCAGGAAACGGTCCACCGCGACCTCATTCGCGGCGTTCAAGACCGCTGGATGGAGCCCTCCCGCCGCAGCCGCTGCACGCGCCAGGGCGACGGCAGGGTACCGTCGCTCGTCAACCGGCTCAAAGGTGAGCGCACCCAGCTCGGCGATGGCCAGGCGGGGTAGGTCGAGATCGACGTGGTGCGGATCGAGCAACGCCGCCGCGATGGGGAGTCGCATGTCAGGCACCGCGAGCTGCGCCTTGACCGACCCGTCGGCAAAGACGACGAGCGCGTGCACGATACTCTGCCGGTGAAGAGCCAGCGCGACGCGCGGCGCTGGCACGTTGAACAGCCAGCTCGCCTCGATGATCTCCAGGCCCTTGTTCATCAGGGTCGCCGAATCGATCGTGATCTTCGGACCCATCGACCAGGTCGGGTGGCGGAGCGCCTGCTCCGGTGTGGCCATTTCGAGGTCCTCGGTCGGCGTATCGCGGAAGGCCCCGCCGGAGGACGTGAGGACGAGCTGCGCGACCTCCTCGATGCGCTCCCCCCGCAAGCATTGCCAGATGGCACAGTGTTCCGAATCGATGGGCAGGATCGTTCCCCCGTGCTCGGCGGCTGCGCGCGTCACGATCGCGCCTGCGCTGACGAGCGTTTCCTTGTTGGCGATGGCGACGGTCTTGCCCCGACGAAGGGCGACCAAGCACGCGGGAAGTCCGACCAATCCGGGGGTCGCAAGGACCACGACGTCCGGCTCGGTCACGTCGATCAATTGGGAGAGCGCATCGCTCCCGTGTATGAGCTGGAGATCGGTCCGCTTCTCAACCTCGGCCGGAGCGAACACCGCGACCGCGTCGGGCCCCCATCGCTCCACCTGCCCCTCGAGCACAGGAGACCAGTGCCCGGCCGCGAGGCCAACGACCCGAAAGCGTTCGACTCCCTCGGTGGACCGCCCATGAAGCCGCTCGATGACGTCCAGTGTCTGCGTCCCGACAGAGCCGGTGCTGCCGAGAACGACCACACGCCTCATCGGCTGGCAAATCCGTCGGTGAGCGTGATGTACCAGAACGCAAGAAAGCTCGATACCAGCAGGCCGTCGATGCGATCGAGGAGCCCGCCATGCCCTGGCATGACCCAGCCTGAGTCCTTGGCGCCAAGATGCCGCTTGATGACGGACTCCATGAGATCGCCCAGAACCGCGCCGAGGGCAATGACGAACCCGAGGGCGAACACGCGCAAGCCGAGCTGGCTCCAGACCGCCCCGGCGACCGCGGTAACCACGAGGGAGGCCACGAGTCCCGCGACGGTTCCCTCTCGCGACTTTTGGGGGCTAATGCGCGGGACCAGGCGATTCTTGCCCCATCGACGGCCGATGAGGTAGGCGGCGCTGTCGCACGCCCACGTGGCGCCGAGAATGACGACGAGCCACAGCAAGCCGTCTGGACGCTCCCGGAGGGCAATGCTCGGCGCCAGTAGAACGCCGACGTAGAGGCCAAACGCGAGAGCGAGGGCCCAGCCAATGAGCGGGCGCGTCGCGCCCGGCGCATCCTCTGCGCCCGGGAGCGATTCACCCCTCGGCGCCTCAGACTGCGGCACCCGCTGCCATGCGGGCAAAAGTCCTCCGATAATGGCGAGTCCGAGCAGCCCTGTCCCCATGGCGGGCGCATGAAACGCGGTCGACAGGGGCAGGGCGGACGAGGCCAGAATGGTGACGACCGGGGACGCGGGGACACCCCCCTTCCGCTGCAGCTCGCTCAGCTCCCAACCGGTCCAGCCGGCGACCAAGACAACGAGCGCGGCAAACCAGGGCCCGCCGGCGAATGTCAAGAGCACAACGATCGGGGCAGCAACCAGCGCAGTGGCGAGCCGGATGAGCAAGCCGCTGGCCGTCCGAGCGCCCCCTACTGGGATGGCTGGCGGTCTCGCCAGACCGGCGGGCGGAATGCGGCTACGCGCTGCTTCGTTGGTGTTCGCCCGGGACGGCTCCGAATCGCCGCTGACGGCGACCGAACTCGTCGAGGGCGCTTCGGAATTTTCCGACATCAAAATCCGGCCAGTACACGTCTGTGGCCCAATATTCCGCGTATGCCGCCTGCCAGAGCAGAAAGTTGCTGAGGCGAATTTCACCAGCCGTGCGAATGATCAGATCGGGATCGGGCATCCCGGAGGTGTCGAGATTCGTGGAGATCACTTCCTCCGTGACGTCGGACGGGTCCACGCCCTGTGCCATGATTCGCCGCACGGCGCGAACGATCTCCGACCGGGAGCCGTAGTTGAACGCCACGTTCACGATCAGTCCGGTGTTCATCCGCGTGGTCTCGACCGCGTTTCGGATGCGCTGAGCGAGGGATGGCGGGACGTGTTCCAGGGTGCCCAGGTGACGAATTCGTACTCCCTTCCGGCACAGCTCCTGCGTTTCTCGGTCGATCACCTCACTGAGGATCGAAAAGAGCGCGTCAACCTCGTCGTAGGGCCGCCGCCAGTTCTCTGTGGAGAACGCGTAGAGCGTGAGGATTTTGACGCCAACATCGGCGCACGTCTGGATGATCCCCCGGATGTTCTCGGTGCCGGCCCGGTGCCCGGCCGAGCGCGGGAGGCCACGTTCGGCGGCCCATCGACCGTTGCCGTCCATGATGATCGCCACGTGCTCGGGGACCGCGATACTGGGCTCGACCACCTGCCCGGCCCTCGCGTTGCGCTCCATCAGGGCTCCAGGATCTCCCGCTCTTTGGACTTGAGGATCTCGTCCACCTGGGCGACAGACTGGTCGGTGATCTTCTGCAATCGTTCCTGGCCCCGTTTCAGATCGTCCTCGGAGATGGTCTTCTCCTTCTCCTCGCGCCGGAGGGATTCAACCGCGTCGCGTCGGCAGTTGCGGACGGCGACGCGCGCCTCTTCCGCGCGCCGCTGCACGAGTCGCACCAGCTCTTTGCGACGCTCGTCGTTGAGCTGGGGAATGGAAAGCCGAATGATCGTGCCGTCATTGTTGGGGTTCAGGCCCAGGTCCGATTTCTGGATCGCTTTTTCGATCAGCGGGAGGGCGCTGCGGTCCCACGGTTGAATGGTGATGAGTCGAGCCTCAGGAGCCGAGATGGTCGCGAGCGCGTTGACCGGTGTTGGAGTCCCAAAGTAGTCGACCATGACGCGATCGAGCAGCGCTGGAGACGCGCGACCAGTCCTGATGGTGCTCAGCTCGTGTTTGAGCGCCTCAATGCTCTTGTGCATGCGCTCCTGCGCCGTCTTCTGGATATCATCCACCGACATGCGCGGACGCCTCCCCTACCTCATCCGGGCTTCGCCTACGAAATAAGCGTGCCGACTGCTTCACCGTCCAAGAGCCTTGCGAGATTGTTCGGATTGGTCAGATCGAAGACAATGATGGGCAGACTGTTGTCCATACACAGTGACAGCGCCGTACTGTCCATCACGCCCAGGCCTTGCGACAGTGCGTCAATGTAGCTGAGCCGATCATAGCGCTTTGCGTTCGGATTGCGCAGTGGGTCATCCGTATACACGCCGTCGACCCGGTTCTTCGCCATGAGCAGGACATCGGCGCCGACTTCCAGCGCGCGCAGGGCCGCGGCCGTGTCCGCGGTGAAGAAGGGATTGCCGGTGCCGGCGCCGAAGACCACGACCCTCCCCTTCTCCAGGTGCTGGATCGCCGCCTCGCGAATGTACGACTCCGCCACCTGCGCCATCGTGATGGCGGACTGCACGCGTGTCTCCACGTGCAGGCGTTCCAGGGCTCCTTTGAGGGCGAGGGCGTTGATCACCGTCGCCAGCATTCCCATGTAGTCGGCCGTCGCGCGATCGATCCCGGACAGGGAGGCCTGTTCGCCTCGCCAGATGTTCCCGCCGCCGACGACTACCCCGATCTGCACCCCGCGCTCACGCACGCCGTGTACCTGAGAGGCGACGTAGTTGACCGTCCCCTGATCGATGCCATAGCCGGCATCGCCCTGGAGCGACTGCCCGCTCATTTTGAGCATGACGCGGCGATACCGGGCGCGAGACATCTACGCGCCCAATTCGTACCGTGTGAACCGGCGAATGACGATATTTTCGCCCGTGCGCGCAGCCGTGTCGCGCACCAAATCCGCGACGGTGCGCTTCGGGTCTTTGATGAATGGCTGGCTCAGGAGTGGCAGATCCTCGGTCGAGCCGGCGCTCTCGCCGCCGCCCTCGCCGTCGCCCTCGGCGTCGCCGACAGATGGCGGGTTCGTCGCCGCGATCTGCATCGCGATGTCGTGCGCAAGCGCGCGGAAGTCGGGCGTGCGGGCGACGAAGTCGGTTTCGCAGTTGACTTCGACGATCACGCCGATCTTGCCGCCAGCGTGGATGTACGCGTCCACGATTCCTTCGGTCGCCTCGCGCCCGGCGCGCTTCGCCACCTGGGCGAGTCCTCGCTGGCGCAGCAGCGCCGCAGCTCGATCGAGGTCCCCGTCAGCTTCGACGAGTGCACGCTTGCAGTCCATTACCCCTGCGCCGCTCTTCTCGCGCAGCTCTTTGACCCGGTCGGCGGAAATCTCCACCCGGAGCTCCTTTCTTGGTGGGCTATGTGGTGCGTGAGCTATTCTGCCGGCGCGACTTCGGTCGGCGTCGCCGGCTCCTGCCCGTTTTCAAGGAATGCCGCTTCCGCGGCGGCCGTCACGTCGGCGGCGACCGCGGCCAGCTCTCCCGCCTTCTCTTCGCCCTCGCCTGTCTCTTCCGGCGCGGCCTCGACCATCGCCGCCTCGCGGATTCGCGTGCCCTCGAGCGCGGCGTCCGCGATCCGACTGGTCACCAGGCGAATCGCTCGGATCGCGTCGTCGTTGGACGGGATGGGGTAATCCACAACGGTGGGGTCGCAATTGGTGTCTACCATCGAGACGATGGGGATCTCCAGCCGAAGCGCCTCGGCGATCACGATGTGCTCGCGCTGGGGGTCGACGATGAAGACCGCGTCCGGGAGACGCTTGAGCGCTCGAATCCCCCCCAGGAGCTTATTGAGACGCTCGATCTGATCCTCCAGCCGCGTGGCTTCCTTCTTCGGAAGCCGCTCGAAATCACCGGCCACCTTGCGCTCTTCCAGCTCATCCAACCGCCGGATGCGCATCTGGATCGTTTGGAAATTCGTCAGCATGCCGCCGAGCCAGCGATGGTTCACATAGGGCATACCGGCCCGGGACGCCTCCTCGCGGATCGCGTCCTGCGCTTGCTTCTTGGTGCCCACGAAGAGGATCTTGCCTCCATCCGCGGCGAGGTTCTTGACCCACTCCATCGCCTCGTCCAGCCGACGGACCGTTTGCTGAAGATCGATGATGTGGATTCCGTTGCGCTCCGTAAAGATGAACGGGCGCATCTTCGGGTTCCAGCGTCGCGTCTGATGCCCAAAGTGCACACCGGATTCGAGGAGCATTTTCATCGAGACCGTGGCCATTGCGACTCCCTCCGTTGCTGCCTCCGCTGTCATCAATCTGCGTGGGACCTCGCGGCACGGCCACGGCAGTCCGACAGCGTGCGAATTTGCCTGCGGGCTTGGTCGATTATAGCCTGCTACAGGATGAATCGATTGAGGTCGTCGTTTGCGACGAGCGCGTCGGTACGCTCCTGGACGAAGGCGCGGTCGACGACAATCGTGGATCCGGCCAGGTCCGGCGCGCGAAACGACACATCCTCCAGCACGTGTTCGAGGACCGTTTGCAGGCGGCGAGCGCCAATGTCCTCGATCCGGCGGTTGGCCTCGGCCGCCACCTCGGCCATCTGCTCGATCCCATCCGGGGTGAACTCCAGGCTCACGCCTTCCGTGTCGAGAAGGGCCCGGTACTGGTTGCACAGGGAGTTCTCGGGCTGCACGAGGATCGCCTGGAGGTCGTCTTTGGTGAGCGCGTCCAGCTCGACGCGCAGCGGAAATCGCCCCTGCAATTCTGGAATGAGGTCTGATGGCTTCGCGCGCGTGAAGCTCCCCGCCGCGACGAAGAGGAGATGCCGTGTGCTCACGGGCCCGTAGCGGGTCATCACCACCGAGCCCTCGACGATGGGGAGCAGGTCGCGCTGGACGCCTTCTCCCGACACGTCTGCGCCCGCGTCGTGTGAGCGACCGGCCACCTTGTCCAGCTCATCGATGAATACCATGCCACTCTCCTCGACGCGCTCGAGCGCCTCATCGACGACCGCGTCGAAGTCGATGAGCTTGTTCGCCTCCTCTCGGGCCAGGATGCGCTTCGCGTCGCGAATGCAGACGACGCGCGAGCGCGGCCGGGGGCGCGCCATCATGGGCGGTGGCGGCTCGTGATACAGCTCCGCGCCGTCTGCCGGTCCGTAGTCCCAATACGGATCGTAGGGCTCGACATCGGGGACCACCTCGATCTCGATCATGGCGTCGTCCAGCTTCTCTGAGCGAAGCAGCCGGCCGATGCGCCGTCGGCTGAGGTCGTCCACTTCGACGGTCGCGTCCTCGCCACCCGACGCGGCCGCCTGGGCCGAGCGCACCGCCTGAGGAATACGCACCGGAGCCCTCCCGCTCGAGCTGCGCAGGGATCCGGCTTGAGCCTGGGCGACGACGTAGTCGACCAGCCGGTCCGTCGCGCGCTGCTCGGCCTTCGCCTGAACATCCTGGAGCCGTCGATCGTGGAGCCGAGCAACGGTGTCCTCCACCAGGTCGTGGATGATCGACTCCACGTCGCGCCCGACGTACCCGACTTCCGTGTACTTCGTGGCCTCGACCTTGATAAACGGGGCCTCCAGCATGGACGCGACGCGGCGGACCATATCCGTCTTGCCCACGCCCGTGGGTCCGATCATCAGGATGTTCTTGGGCATGATGTCGCGACGCCGCTCGTAGGGAAGCTGGCGGCGGCGATGCCGATTGCGGAGGGCAATGGCCAGCGCCCGCTTCGCCGCGCCCTGTCCGACGATGAATCGGTCCAGCTCGGCGACGATCTCGGCCGGTGTCAGGGCATCCATTCGTCGACGGCGTCGCCCGTCACGGCTCGCACGTGTCGGAGAGCTCTTCGAAGCGGCCTGCGAACGCTCGTCGGTCACGCGCGACCTCCAATTGCCAATTCAGGGTGTCGGCACTGCGCCATAGGTGACGGTATCCACGGAGATCTGGTCATTTGTGTAGATGCACATGGCGGCGGCGGTCTCGAGGGCGATCCGCGTGA
This sequence comes from Chloroflexota bacterium, assembly GCA_035652535.1. NCBI lineage: Bacteria > Bacillati > Chloroflexota > Chloroflexota bacterium. The sequence continues at coordinate 26,844 of DASRDP010000058.1, read as the reverse complement.
TATCGGGGGCCGGGAGGTTCGTGACCCGAATCAGGGCGCGAGCCGCGGCGTGCGCATATGGGCCGCCAGATCCGATGGCGGCAAGGTCCTCATCCGGCTCGATGACGTCGCCCGTGCCCGAAAGCACCAGGATTCCTTCTCGGCCTGCGACGAGGAGCCAGGCGTCAAGCTCCCGGAGAAAACGATCGCTTCGCCACTCGCGCGCCAGCTCGACGGCCGCGCGGCGGACGCTACCATGGTAATGTTCGAGCTGACGTTCAAATCGTTCGAAGAGAGCGAAGGCGTCGGCCGTTGCACCCGAAAATCCAACGAGCACTTCGTCGTGGAAGATCCTGCGGACCTTCCGCGCGCCGGCCTTCATCACGAGCTCGCCAACGGTCACCTGGCCGTCGGCGCCCATCGCCACCTCACCGTTCCTGCGAACCGCAAGAACCGTGGTGCTCCGTACTTGGTGGTTCGTGCCCACTCACAGCCTCATGGACCGTGCGCCGTCGTCAACGGCCCAAAATTATAGCATCGTGGTCCTCACCCCCCGGGGCGCCGGCCGGGGCTACCGAGAAGCAGTGGCGCTGACCCGCGCCACGTTGCGATTGTGATCATCCAGCGTCGCGGAGAACAGGTGCGTCCCGTCGCCCTTCGCGACAAAGTACAACCATGGGTCATCCGACGGAGCGGTCACTGCCCGCATCGCGGCGAGCCCGGGATTGGCGATCGGGCCCGGCGGGAGACCACGCACACGGTAGGTGTTGTAGGGCGAATCACGCTGAAGATCTTCGCGCCCGAGGTCGCCGGCCCAGAGGCGCGTCTGTGACAACGAGCCGAACGGGAAGCGCGCGTACTGCACGGTGGGGTCTGCTTGCAGGGGCATGCCCTTCGCAAGCCGGTTCTCGAACACAGCGGCGATCTCTTTCCGCTCCGACGGCTCCGTCGCCTCGCGCTCGATGATGGACGCCAGGGTGACCATCTGGTGGAGGGTGAGTCCACGGGCCGCGGCGCCCTGGACCAGGCTGTCGGTTACCCGCTGCTGAAACTGCCCGTAAAGCGTTTCGAGCACGCTCTCCACGGTCGGATCGGGGCCAAAATCGTAGGTCTCCGGAAACAGGTAGCCCTCAAAGGACGTCGCGTGCGCCGGAAGCGCGACGCCGAGGGCTTCGTCGTGCCCGGCCACGGCGTTGAGGAACTGCGCCGCGTCGACCACGCCCCGCGCCTGGAGGTACTGGGCGATCTCTTCGGCGCGCCAGCCTTCCGGGATGGTGATGAGGCGCTTCGAGATCGTCGGCCCCCGCAGGAGCGTGTCGAGGACCTCGCGAACGCTCATGGTTCGACGTAGCTCATAGTCTCCCGCCGCGATGTGGGCCGCCGCGTCTCGCATCTCCACTTCGATCCGAAACGCGGACGTCGATCGAATCAATCCAGCCCGCATCAGATCATCCGCAACGGCGCTCGCGGACTCGCCGGGCCGGATAGCGAAGGCCACCGGCGTCGGGTCGTCGCCGACGGGCCCGCCGTCCAGCCCGCGAATCGAATCAACCCATCGGGCGATGGCGTTTACGCCAATTCCGCTGCTAGCAGCCCCGAGCCCAGCCGCCCCCGCCGCCGCGACGAGGATGACGGCGAGCGAGATGAGTCGCCATTTCATGGCAAATCCGGCGCTGGGGGCGGATCGCTCGGGTCTGCGTGTGTGCGCTGCGCCGAATCGAGGTAGCTCTGGAGGATAAGAGCCGCCGCGATCTCATCGTCGCGATGGGCGAAACCCAGCCGATGGGCCATCGCCGTCGTCAGGCGCTCGTCCCACAGGAGGACCGGGACGCTTACGCGCGCGGTCAGCGCCTCCGCGAACTGCTCCGTCCGCCTTGTTTGGCGACTCGCTCCACCCGCCAGTGTGACCGGGTGGCCCACAACGATCGCCTGGGCTCCCGTCGACTGAACGATCTGTTCGATCGCCTCAGCGTCCTTGTTGTACGAGCGACGCGGCACGACGCCGTCCGGCGTGGCGATGATTCCGAGCTCGTCGCTGAGGGCGACGCCGATCCGTTTGGATCCCACGTCGAGCCCAATCACTCGTGACAACGAACCGTACGTCGCACAGGCGCGCACGCCGGTAGGTGGCGAGCCACCGCAACATCAGCGGTCGCCGTGCGCGCCTCCCACGCTGGTCGCCGACCGCGCGACCACGTTGTAGACCTCGGCGAGGGCAGCGTCCAGGCCGGCCGGGTTGTTTCCACTGCCCTGCGCCAGCTCGGCCCTGCCGCCCCCGCGGCCGCCGACCATCGGCGCGATCGCTTGCACGATACCGCTCGCGGGGATGCTTTCCGCCAGATCCTTTGTCACCATGGCTACGAGGGACACCTTCCCATCGGCCACGCCCGCGATCACCAGCACGCCTGACTGCAGGCGGGCGCGCAGCTCGTCGCCCAGGGAGCGAAGAGCTGCCGAGTCCGAAACATCGGTCCGCGTCGCGAGGACGCGAATTCCATTCACATCGCGAGCGTCGGAGAGGAGGTCGCGGGCGCCGGTCGAGGCGAGCTTCCGCTGCAGCTCCTCAACCTGCCGCTGCAGGAGCCGGGCTTCTTCGCGTAGGCGGTCGACCTTCTCGACGACATCGGTCGGTCCGGACCGAACGCGGCTCGCCACCTCTTCGACCGTCGCTTCGAGCCGCTGCACGTATTCCAGGGCGGGGGCGCCGGAAACGGCCACGATCCTTCGGACTCCCTGCGAGATCCCGGACTCGTCGATGATCTTGAACAGCCCGATGTCGCCCGTCGCGCGGACGTGCGTGCCGCCGCAGAGCTCCCGCGACTCCGCCATCTGCACCACACGCACGCGCTCGCCGTACTTCTCACCGAAGAACGCGATCGCGCCGGTCTGGCGCGCGGCGTCGAGGTCCATGACGTCGGTCACGACCGACTCGTTGCGCCACACCCGCTCGTTGACCGCCCACTCGACGCGTCGAATCTCTTCGGGCGTCAATGGCTTTCCATGCGAGAAGTCGAAGCGTAGGCGGTCGGGAGCGACGACGGACCCGCGCTGTGCGACGTGCTCCCCCAGCTCGTGCCGCAGCGCCCAGTGCAGCAAATGGGTAGCGGAGTGGTTGCGGCGAATCGCGTTCCTGCGCGCCACGTCGACATCGAGATGGACCCGGTCCCCGACGCGAATTGTTCCGGAGACGACCTCCCCTACGTGCACGATCAGATCGCCGCCGGGCTTGCGCGTATCGTGAACCTGAACGATCGCGCCGCCTTCGCTCTTGATCGTGCCGGAGTCGCCGACCTGTCCACCCTGTTCACCGTAAAAGGGGGTTCGATCGGTGACGATGAACACCGGACCACCCCCGCACGCGGAGACGCGCCTCCCTTCGACGACGAGCGCCCGCACGGTCCCCACAGCCGCGGTCGCGTCGTATCCGAGGAACTCGCTTGGTCCGAGGTCGGAGCGAACGGCCATGAGCACGTCCTCGACCGCCTCTTCGCCGCTGCCCGCAAAGGTTGACCGACGCCGTTGCTCGGCCATCGACGCGTAATAGCCTTCCAAGTCCACGTTGAAACCGCGGCGCTCGGCGATCACCTCGGTGAGATCGAGGGGAAACCCGAAGGTGTCGTACAGCCGAAACGCGACGTCGCCGGGAATGACTCCGGACCCACCCATCTGGGAGAAGGCCTCTTCCAGCATCTCGACGCCGCGGTCGAGGGTCTCGCGGAACCGGTCCTCCTCCATCTGAGCAACCTGGAGGATCGTCGAGCGCCGCGAGTCAAGCTCCGGATAGACGCCGCTCATCTCGGCGATGACCTGATCGGCGATCCTGTGGAGAAACAGTTCGCTGATGCCCAGCAGCCAGCCGTGATAGATGGCGCGCCGCATGATGCGGCGGAGCACATACTCTCGCCCCGTCTTCTCCGGCATCACGCCGTCCGCGATGAGGAACGCGGTCGACCGGGCGTGGTCGGCTATGGCTCGAATCGAGACGCTCTCCCCGCGGTAGTCCTCCGGATCGAAAGGTTTCCCGGAAATCCGGGTTATCTCCGCAATGATGGGGCGAAACAGGTCCGTCTCGTAGTTCGATCGCTTGCCCTGCAGCACCGCGCTCAGGCGCTCGAGCCCCATGCCGGTGTCAACGGATGGCGCGGGTAGAGGCTGGAGGGATCCTCCGGCCTGTCGCTCGAACTGCATAAACACGAGGTTCCAGATCTCGACCCAGCGGTCGCAGTCGCAGGCTGCGCCTTTGCAGACTGGCTCGGGGCACGGAAGGTCGTCGCCCTGGTGGTAATGGATCTCGGAGCACGGCCCGCATGGGCCAGTGTCGCCCATTTGCCAGAAATTTTCCTTCGCGCCCAGGCCGATGATGCGATCGTCGGAGAGGCCGGCCTCTGCACGCCAGAGGGCGCGGGACTCGTCGTCCGGCGGAAGGTCGAGGTCGGAATCACCGTTGAACACGGTGACGACGAGCCGATCCGGTGGAATGCTCATCTCGCGCGTCAAGAACTCCCAGGCGTAGGCGATGGCCTCGCGCTTGAAGTAATCGCCAAACGAGAAGTTCCCCAGCATTTCGAAGAACGTGTGGTGGCGCGCCGTCCGTCCAACGTTTTCGAGGTCGTTGTGCTTCCCTCCTGCGCGGAGGCAGCGCTGGACGCTCGTCGCTCGCGAGTACGGGCGCCGTTCGCGCCCCGTGAACACGTCCTTGAATTGCACCATTCCCGCGTTGGTGAAGAGCAGCGACGGGTCGTTATAGGGCACGAGGGAGGAGCTGGGAACAACGGTGTGCTTGCGTCGCGCAAAATACGACAGGAAGCGAGCGCGCGCTTCGGCGGAATCGATCATCGCACTCAAGCGTCCGGTTTGCCGTGCCCCGTTTCGAGCACAAGCTCGGGGCGCTCGGTCTCCTCGTCCAACGGTGTGGGTTGAGTCAGACCCCAGAGCGGCTCGAGACGGTCGAATTGCTCGACTGTGATGGCCATCTCGATGCTGTCGCACCACTCGCCCTGGACATAGGCGATATTCCTGCGCACGCCCTCGACCTCGAACCCGCACTTTCGGTATGAGGCGATGGCCCTCGTGTTGAAGTCATACACGCTGAGCTGGACCTTCTGAATGCGGACGTCTCGAAAGAAGTACTGGAGCGCGAGCCGCATCGCTTCAGAGCCGTATCCCTGCCCCCAGTAGTCCTTGACGCCGATGCCGATGAACAATCGGCACGTGCCGATGTCCCGGTACAGGCGGTCGAAGCCGAGCATCCCGATCGCCTGTCCCGACAGCGTACTGATGATGAAGAGGCCGCTGGTCGGGTCCGTTCGGTACTGCTGAAATCGGCGCTTCACCTCGTCCATCGACATCCGCTTGCCCGGATCGGCGTTCAGATACAGACCCATCTCGCTGTCGTTTTCCCATTCCCACACAAGGGGCAGGTCGTCCTGTTCGACCTCGCGGACGAGCACCAGGCGACCTGCGCGAGTTGGGAGCATCTCGTTCTCCAGCCCTGATGGATGCGACGCGCCGTGCCGCGTGCTTGGTGCGTTTGCTGGTCTGGCGGCGTTGGACTTTCGGGCCACCGTAGCTAATGGTACTCCACGCCGACAGCGCGGGTTGCGTAGTCCCGACTCCGTCGGGGCGGGACCATACAGCCCTCGCCCGCCGGCTGCGCGAGCGGCGCTCCGAATTCTCTTGCCATCTAGATTGGTACTATAGGGATATTCGTCCGCGAAAGCCGGGCACCACAAGCCATTGGGGTGCGCATGCAAGGAGCGAGGATACGGCGGCCAGTCCGACACCGGGGTGTGATCTGTTCCCGCTGGCGCTTCTGGTGCCTGGTTGAGCAAGCGTGCGGGGCTCTCCCGAAGCACGTCCGTCGACGCCTGCGCAACGTGGCCGTCGTCGTGGAAGACGGGCCGCCGGTCGGTGAGGACGGTGACACACTCGGCTACTATCAAGGAACGCCGATCGGCGAGCGCGGATTGAGCTACTCGATGGTCCTGCCGGACAAGATCAGCATTTATCGGGCGCCCCTCCTGGCCGCCTGCCGTAGTCAACGCGAGCTCCGTCAGGAGATTCAGCTCACCGTGCTGCACGAGGTCGGCCACTATTTCGGACTTGGCGAGGACGACATTCCCTTCTAAGATGTCGAGCGCGCGCTCGGCAAGTCGCATTGAATTCGCGCGCCGGAGGCACGATGTTCGGGCAGCTTGGCAACTCGGGCTCGCCGCCCGAGCTGAAGTTGGAGATTCAGGACTATCTGCGCGACGTCGTCCCGTTGATCGAATTGATCGAGCGCGAGTTCCAGACGTGGATGGACATGGGGAGTGAAGACGCCACGACGCTCTCCCTGGAGCGCGACTCCGATGGTCAGCACGCGGCCGTGTACCTGTGGCGCGTGGGCCAGGCCGCTACCGACTTCGTTCAGCACGAGATCATTCGTCCAGCGCGGCGCTTTCACATGGCCTACTCCTATTGCCTGGAAGCACGCGCCGCCGCCGCGGACCTCTTCCGCGAGGCTGCTGACCTGGCGCTGATCAAAGACCCGGGACCCAAGGTTGGCGAGGCGAATCGGAAGCTGCTGGAAGCCCGGCGCCAGTGGGACCGCGCCGTCAAAGCGCGCAAAGATCTCGAGACGCGGCTCGCGGCCCTCTAGGGCGCAGCCGGGAGGAGAACCCCCGTCCGCATCGACATCCTCACGCTCTTCCCGGAGATGTTCGAGGGGCCGTTTCGCGCCAGCATCGTCCAGCGCGCTCAGGACCAGGGACTGGTGACGATCACCATCCACAATCTGCGGGACTGGGCCCACGACCGGCATCGCACCGTCGACGACACGCCGTTCGGCGGGGGGCCGGGGATGATTCTGAAACCGGAGCCGATCTTCGAGGCGGCCGACGACCTGTGCACGCCATCGTCCGAGATCGTCCTCCTCACACCCAACGGGGAGCCGCTTCGACAGACGACAGTCGTCGAGCTCGCGACCCGCGAGCACCTCCTGCTGATCTGCGGGCATTACGAGGGTGTGGACGATCGAGTCGGCGAGTATCTGGCTACCAGGCAGATCTCGATCGGCGACTACGTGCTGAGCGGAGGAGAGATCCCAGCGATGGTGATCGTCGACGCGGTCGTTCGCCTGCTCCCCGGCGCGGTTGGCTGCGCGAGCTCGTGCCGGGAGGAGGCGTTCAGCGAGGGCATCCTCGAATACCCGCAGTACACCCGGCCGCGCGAGTACCGGGGCCACGAGGTGCCGGAGATTCTTCTCTCCGGGAACCACCAGGCGATCGAACGGTGGAAGCGACGAGAGGCGCTGCGCCGCACGCTGCTTCGGCGGCCGGATCTTCTGACCCCGGCCCAGCGCGAGGAACTCGAGCGCGATTGAGCGCGATCCGTCATCTCACCGGCCACGGAGCCCTGTGACTTCCGGTCACGTTGCCCCCGAGCCACGTGCCGTCTAAAATGCGTTGGACCTCCGCCCACCTCCTCGAAGATCCTCCGTGTTCAATTCCACGACCGGAGCATGTGTGTGAACGCCTCGATCGTCATTCGGGCGAAGAACGAGGCCCGGGACATTGGCGACACACTCGAGCGAATTCAACGACAGACATCGGTTCCCCAATTCGAGACCATCGTGGTGGACTCGGGCTCGAGCGATGGAACGGTGGAGATCGCCCGCCAGTACGGCACAAGGATCATTGAGATCCCTGCCGCGTCATTCACCTACGGCCGTGCGCTGAACATCGGCATCGCCGCGGCGCGGGGTGAGTTCGTCGTGGCATTGAGCGCCCACGCGCTGCCCACCACCGACGCGTGGCTCGCCAAGCTGTTGGAGCCCTTCGCGGATCCGTCGGTCGGCGCGGTCTACGGGCGACACGTCCCTCGGGAGAACGCCACGCGGCTCGAGCTCTTCGGCATGCGCCTTTCGGGCGTGACGAGCGACCGGCCGCGACGGCAGCATCGGGACATGATGTTCTCGAACGCGAATGGCGCGTTTCGGCGCCACCTCGCAGTCAAACACCCCTTCGACGAGCGACTGCCCGGGGCGGAAGACCTTGCGTGGGCCGACTGGATCGAGCGCCACGGCTGGGTCGTCTGCTACGAGCCGGCGGCAGCAGTGTTCCACTCCCACGGCGAATCGCTGGGACGCCTCGTACGGCGCATGATCCACGACCAGCCCACGATCTGGGGGCTGAAGCTGGGCATTCTGGCGCGGCGTGAGGCGCCGCGCGCCGCGCCAGCTCCCGCGTACCGAGAGTAGGGCCTCGGCTCAACCCGGAACGCCGGGCGGCCGCCAGTGCGCCGTCTTGCGCGGCCCGTACGACCGGATCGTGAAGTGCAGGCGCTCCATCCCCTCGCACTCCATCTCCACCCGATCCCCGTCGTTGATGGGTGAGAGGCCCACGTGGTGCACGCCGCACGAGATCACGTCGCCGGGCTTGAGGGTGAGGTACTGGCTGAGCCACTCGATCTGGGCGCGGATCGGATAGGTCATGGCCGAAGTGCTGTAGTCCTGTTTGAGGTCCCCGTTGAGCCAGAGGCGGACCTGGACGTGCTGCGGGTCCGGGATCTCGTCCGCGGTCGTGATGACCGGTCCCATCGGCGCCCACGTCTCGAGCGCCTTGTGAAAGAACGTCGTTCGCCGGTTCGGGATGCCACGCGCGGAGATGTCGACGAAGTTCAGATAGCCGAACACGTAGTTGAGCGCGTCCGCCTCGCGGACCTTCTTCGCGGCGCGGCCGATTACGTACGCCAGCTCCGGCTCGGGGTGGAAGACCTCCGCCTCCGGGATGTCGGGCAGCTCCACCGTATCGCCGTCTCCGACGATGCTGGTGGCGCTCTTGTGGAAGAAGTCGAGGGGCGACGCCGTCGCCATCGGTCGGTCCTGGTAGTTGGAGAAGGCGCACAGGGCGTTGCTCGGCCGGGGTAGAGGCGGGCGAATGCGAACCGAGCTGATGGGCACGCCTCCCTCCGACGCGACGATCTGCTCGATCTTCGGGCGCAGCTCACCGAAACGGTCGATCAGCGTCTCCATCAGTCCCTCGGCGCAAAGAACGGGCGGGAGACCTTGGCGATCGACCTGCGGCAGCGCTCTGGAGATGTCGACCACGCGGTCGCCCTTGAGCACGCCGGGTCGATAGTCATCGAAAAGCAGGAGCTTCATTCATCCTCCAGGTGCGCCGATCTCGGCGCATGGGGTTCAGCACCACCGGCTCGCCAGTGTACGCCGCTGACGGCTGGAGCGCAAATCGCATGGGCGCCCGGCGCGATGGGGAACAGAGCGAGTCTGTATTCATCGCCGCGACGACCAGATCGCCCGAATGCGGTCGCTCGTCGTCACGGCCTCCGGGTAGCGAAGGACCGTCGCCATCGACCGCAGCGCCGTCGCATGGGCCTCGGGATCCGTCGACGCGACGCAGTCCTCGACCACCGCGACGTAGTAGTCGTAGTTGGCGGCGTCCCGCGCGGTGGATTCCACACATCCCTGCGTGACCACGCCGCCGATCACGATCGTCTTGACGCCGCGGGCGGAAAGGAGGAGGTCGAGGTCGGTGCCCGTAAAAGACGAAAGGCGTCGCTTTTCGATGACCACGTCTGTCGCCACGTCGTGCGGGAGCCCGGAGATGAGATCGTGTCCCCATGTGCCCTTGATGGTGCTCTCGACTCCCTTGAAGTTGGCCCCTCTCCGCAGAATCTCCGGCCCGGAGAGGCCAGCGCCGCCGGGCCCCAGCGTGTACTTTGTGAAGAAGATCGGAACCGTGGCTTGTCGCGCCGAGTCGATCAGCCGGGCCATCGACGGCACTATCGCCTCAATCTGCGACAGGTCGCGCCCATTTCGGTCGCTTGCCCCGCCCGGCGAGCAGTAGTCGTTCTGCATATCAACGATGAGAAGCGCCGTGTGGCGTGGCGCAACTCGTTCCTCCAGGGATCCAAGCACTTCGATGCCGGCGAGGTCCATCCCCGTCATCCTCCGCGATCACTGTTCGATCTCGAACGCCTCTCAGGGCGCCGGTGGTGCCTGCCTTCCTCGTACAGTGTCGGCCAACGACTGGCGTTCCTGGCGTTGGTCGCTTGACCCTTGATCGGGAATCCGTCTACAGTGTCCGCGCGAACCGCGAGAACCACAAACTGACCCTCAGCCGGATAGGGACGAGGCCGGCCAACGCGATCGAGTGCTTCGACGGAGTTGTGACGCTCATGCCACTGTTCCGCCAGAGTCCGGACCGCCGCGAGTATGACGAGGTGCAGCGGCAGATCGGGCACCTCGAGGACGAGATTGCGATCCTCTCCGGCCTCCAACGCGATCAGGAGGTCGCCGGGGCGGCCACTTCCAGCGTCGACCGGTCGCTGAAGCATCTCCGCGCATCGCTCGCCGGCACCGAGTTGGTGTCCAAGCGAGAGCAGCTCCAGGCGCTCCAGGAGCGACGGACCCAGCTGCTCAGTCGAAACCCGGACCTCGCCAAACCTCTGCCTCCGCCAAAGCCTCCGAGCCAGAACGACCGGCGAAGGACGGTGATCGTCCTCAGCATCGTCGCCATCACCATCGCCGCCGCCGGCGCCGCCGCGACGGGGAAGCTCCGCGTGCAACCCTCCATTCGCTCATCCGTGACCATGATCGCGCCGACGATCCAGCAGCGGGTCACCCAGCGCGGCGAGCAATTCTATTCCCAGGCCTTCAACATCGTGTACGAGGGCGGAACGGTCACGATCTCGGGCGATCCTGCACCCACCGGAACCTTCTCTGTTGACGACCGCATCGCGCTCAGTGTCGCCCGCCCGGACAAGACCACCGCGACATGGGAGCACTTATTCAACGAGGACTGCCAGAGCAATCGTCCTGACCAGCCCGAAGACCTCACCAGTCTCTTTCAAATAGGCGTCAACGTCGTCACCGTGTCGCTGTACGATGTGTGCGGCACGGCCGAGGGAACGCTCGGCCCGGTGCTCCTGTCCGTTCACTGATCCTGGCCCCGCTGCGAGCCGCGCGCTCGCCGACGGCCGGATCGATCACAGATACCCGCGGCTCCGCCAGAATCGCTCCGCCGCCGGGTGCAGGGGAATGGTGAGGGGGCCCTCCCGCGTGTTCTTGCACATCAGGTCGAGCCGCATGGGTCCCTCGCCGTACCACGGGATCCGGTCCTTCCGCGCCTCCAGGGCCGCGCAAAACGATTCCACAATGTGGTCTGAGGTGCTCGCCAGCGTGAACACGGGCCAGCCGCTGAAATCGACCGTCCACACGTCCTCTTTGAGAGCGGGGAACTCTTCGCGCGTGATGGCGACTCGCTGGAGGCCCATCCGCTCCAGCTGCTGAAGCTGCGGCTCGTCGACGGGAAGGAACCTCATCCCCAGCTCGAGGGCACGGTTCGCGTACATCGGCATCGCCTCGTCGAAGATGGCGTCCACCTCGCCGCGCTCGACCGCTCCGATCCGATTTGGGCCATCCGGAAACTCACTGTCGTACCGCACCTGACCACCCCACCGGTCGATATCGTCGAAGGAGATGCCGTAGACGGCGAGGACCTGGCTGGCGATCATGTGAACGGAATGGTCGCGCTGGCCTCGGAGCGAGAGCCGCAGCGGATAACGCGCATCGCGGAGGTCCGCCAGGGACTTCAAGCCGGTGCGCTCCATCACCGCGAATCCGAACTGGTCGAACTGGGGGAGCACCATGATCGCTCGAAGGGGAACGGGCTCTTTGAACGGACCGGCCCCCCGGACGGCCATCGCGAGCACGCCCCCCGGATTGCAGATCGCCACGTCCGCTTCGTTGGCCAGGAGGGCGTCGATGGAGTTCGGCGCGTCGCTCGCAAAGAATCGCACCGGCCATTCGGTTGCGCCCTGCGCACGAAAATGGATCAGCACCTGCTTCTCGGTCCACTCATCCGCCGCAACCAGCTCCGACGCTACCTCGAGCATGAGCCGCGACCGCATGACGACCGGTTGACGAATGACGCGTGGGATGGTCAGCATGGATACCTCCGAATCGAGTGGGCAACAGCGCCGAAGTTGGGGAGCGCTGCGCTGCCATCATACGGGATCGCCGGTTTGCCGAGGTTCAGCCGCTTCCCAGGTATCATCTGCGACGTCCGTGGTCCGAGCCGCGGATCCCGACGTCCGGACGACCCGCATCGTTTTTCGAGCGCGACCGGAGGTGAGCCAACGTGAAGCCCAGGATCGCAATCTTCTCTGGACCGACTGCGACGATTCAGAACAGCGCTCCCCTCATCACCAGCAACAAGGCCCGCAAGAAATACGGTCTACCGCTCCGCACCCACCCGGACGGGTCGCCGATGCGGTTTGACGCCCTTCGACCGCAGCGGCTGGCGACGCCGGTCACGGTGTACGTCGAGCAGTTCAGCGCCCATCCGTTGGAGGCCGACGCCGCTGAGCTGTACGCGCCGCCGGACGGCTATGTGGACAAGCACGGGCAATTCCATCACGAGCGGCAAAGTCCTGACGACAGGCCCGTGTACGAGGTCACCCTTGAGCCGGATGACGGCCTCTACCTTCTCCCGTACATGGCGCGCCAGGCCGACGGCTCGGCGTGGGAGGGCGACGGGGCATATCCGGGCGCGCCTGCGCACCTCACCCGCCAGCCGTTTTATCCGGATGCATCGCGCATCGTGGAAGAGATCGACCGACTGGGCATCGGCGAGGAGGGGACGGCCGACATCCTTGGCGGGAAGACCGAGTTCGACTTCATTCGCGCCGCGCCCTCGGGTGGCTACACCAAAGGGCTGGCAGAGACCCTCCGAACCGATTTCGGCAGCGGCGACGTCGCGCCGGAGCGCGCGGGCGAGGATTTCTTTGCGTATCGGCCTCCGCATCTCGGCCGCGGGCCCAGCGGCGTCAACCTGGCTCGCCTCACCAACGTGGTCCAGCGAGCGCTCGCGTCCGGCAGCTATGCGGGCGCCGTTTGGCTGGAGGGGAGCCCGTCGGTCGAAGAGACGATCTATTGGCTGAACCTCCTCATCGACACGACCGTCCCGATCGTGGGCAACGCGGCCCAGCGTCCCCACGGCACGCTATCTGCCGACGGCGACCACAATCTGCTCGATTCAGTGGACTACATCCTGTCGCGCATCTGGGTCGGCGACGACGGCCGCGACGTGGTCGGTGCGGTGGCGCTTCAGGATGAGCAGATTTTTACCGCGCGGGAGATCCAGAAGGGTGATGCGCGGCCCGGCGGCTATGTGGCGACCGGTGGGCACGGCGGCATCATCGGAAGTATCGGCCAGCCCGGTCCGCCCGTCCTCACCTTTCGTCCCGTCCGCCTGCACACGTGGCGGTCGGCCGTCAATCTCACGCGGCTCCCGCGCTCGGTCTCGGGCGTGCGACGGGTGGCAGACCGCATCGAATCGATTCCTGTCGAGATCAAGAACGCCGAGGGAGAGCTTCTGCCCACGGCGATTCCCCTCGTGACGATCGAGAAGACCGCGCGATTCCTCGCTCAGCGGCCGACCGTGGCCGCTGAGGATGAGGTCGACATCCTCGCCCGGATCGAGCAGAACCTGCAGACGGCGCCGCTGGCCGGGTTCGTCGCTGAGGGAACCTCACCCTTTGCGCGGATGACCGAGTCGGTGACGGCCGCGCTCAACCGCGCGGTCGCGTGCGGGATGCCGGTGGTTCGCGTCGGTCGGGGAAACGCGGAGGGGTTCGCGCCACCGGCGGAGCGCGACCTGACGATCTCAGGCAGCAACCTGACCGCCACGAAGGCGCGGTTGCTCTTGATGGCGTGCTTGATGCGCTTCGGCGCCTTCCCGCCAGCGAAAGATCCCGCCCATCCCACAGACGCAGAGCTGAAGGCCGCGCGGGTCAAGCACGCGGAATATCAGGCCATCTTCGACAGCCATTGATCATGGCGCTCTAGATCTTGAACTCGTCGTACGCCGCCGGAACGTACAGCTCCTCGTAGGCGACGTGCCGCGGCGCGATGCCCTGCTCGAACACGATCTGCGCGAGGTGGCCGTAGTGCCGCCGATTCGGCTCGGCGCCATACGCCCAGAAGTCGTCGCCCATGAGCGCGATGTCGTCCTCGATCGCCGCCAAGGCCGATGGGATCGTCGTGACATTTGACAGGCTCTCGCGAAGGCGAGCGACGGTGAGGTCCCGCGCGCGCACCATGGCCGCGTAGAGGTTCATCGGGACCCACGGGTACCGCTCCGCAACGTCGTTGCGAATGGCGAGGATGTGCATGATGGGGAAGAGCCGCGTGCGGCGGAAGTAGTCGCGCTCGACCTCGCGGTAGCTCGGGAAGAGGCGGCGCACGTTCGGCGAACCGTCGGCGAACGGCCGCGGCTGCCTGGCCGACATGAGAGCATCGATCTCGCCGCGCTCCAGCATCTCGTCGAGCGTGCGGTCCGGCGCGGGCGGGTGAATCGTGACACCCGGCGGCGGGTCGAAGGCCACGCGTGGCCGCCGACCGGGATTCTGCTGTCCTCCCGTGAACCACTCCATATCGGCGGGCTGCACGCCGAAGTCCCGAGCGAGAAAATCGCGGATCCAGCACATCGCGGTCATCTCGTATTCGGGCGCGCCCATCCGCTTGCCCTTGAGGTCACCAGGCTCCGCGATGCCCGCGTGCGCGTTGACATAGACCGCGTTGTGGCGAAAGGCGCGTAAGGGAAACACCGGGACCGCCGTGAACGGGCTCGCACCCTGGGCCTTCAAGACGATGTACGCGGCGCCCGCGAACTCGGAGGCATCGAACTCGAGGAACCGCGCCTGGCGCCAGAAGATCTCCTCGATGGTCATGGGGAAGGCGTGAAGGTCGATCCCCTCCGGCTGCACCTCCCCGGTGAACAGGGGAACGTGGCGGTCGTAGTTGCCGAGCGCCATGGTGATCTGCACGTTGGCCATCCTGCCCCCGCCATTGTGGTCCTCGGGCGAAGCGAACGGTCGCGCGCCACCGGGGCGATCGCGTCGCCCGGGGTATGGAACGGGGAGGGGCGGCCGCCGCCCCTCCCCGCGCAGTGTCAATGGATCGCAGGAATGCTAGGCGAAGCGGGCCAGCTCCGCGCTCGCGACGCCGGGCACGCGGACGTCGACGGCCGACCAGGACTCGCCCTTGTCGTCGCTCGCGTACAGATCGCCGCTGCGCTGCACGGCGTAGACGCAATTCGGCGCCTGGCTGTCGATGACGATCGCTTCCGCAAACTCGTGGTCTGCGCCCTCCAGACCGCGCTGGAGCCGATCCCAGCTCCGCCCGCCGTCCTTCGACCGAATGATGATGGACTCGGCGCCGGTGGGTCGTCGCCATTGGTTCGGCTGGCCGTGGGCCAACGACGCGTAGAGGGTTCGCGGGTCCTGTGGGTCCATGGTCAGCGGGACCGAGTACTCCTGCGTGAAGTTCATCGCGGTCGTCGACCAGGTCTCTCCGCCATCGGCGCTCGCGTAGAGCGCCCGGCCGGGCGCTCGCCCGGAGCGCGAGTCGTGGCCGCCGGTGGCGATGTAGACGTTGTCCGAGTGCTGCGGATCCACGACGATCGTATGCACGTCGCAATCGAAGTTGTTGTTCAGCAGGCGCCAGGTCTTGCCGCCGTCCGTGCTCTTCAGGATGTAGCCGACCTGGAGCGCCGCGTAGATCACACTCGGATCGTTGGGATCGATGGTGATGTCACGGACGTGAGGCTCCACGGTTGCGACAGGATAGGGCACGGTTGCCACGAACGGGATGTCCCAGACCGAGTCGAGTCGATCCCAGCTTGCGCCGAGGTCCTCGCTCACGAAGATGTCGATCGGCTCGCATCCGGCGTAGATCCGGTTCGGGTTCTTCGCGTCGACGGCGACGCCGCGAACCTTGCCCGGGCCCCGCTTGCCGTAGCAGGGCTTCTTCCAGCTCTTGCCGCAGTCATCGCTCACCCACACGCCGTCGCCGCGGGTACCGGCGATGACGCGGTTCGGCGAACCGGGCACGACCGCGACCGACGGAACCGCCCACGACTGCAAGCCCTCGCTTTCGGTGTCCCAGGCGTGCCCGTCGGTGCTCTTGAGCGTCACCACGCCGTGCTCGGTCCCAATGTACATTCGGGCTTCCACGTTCGGGCTCCTCCTAACCTCTCAAGATCTGTTTCAGGATATCGACAATTGCTTCCGGTGTCTACGGCAGCTTGGCTCGAGGGAACACCTTCTTGGCCACGTCTTCGAAGACGTTCTTCTTGTCTTTCTCTGCGATGGTCGGAATGCTCTCGATCACTGGCTTGAGGTCGTCCAGCATCTTTCCGGACGTGGGATCGCGGTACGAGCCGGTGCCCGGATTCTCGGTGCCGAACATGCAGCGGTCGCTCCCCACGATGCGGAACAACAGGTCGAGCGCCTCCTGGTTGTAGAGGACCGTGTCGAAATAAAACTTCTTCAATTGAGCGTCGAAGCCGCCGCTGGTCTCGAAGTGCCGGCCGAAGAACGCTCGATACCGTCCCACCTGGTAGGGGACGGCCCCGCCGCCGTGGGCGACGATGATCTTCAAGTTGGGGAACTTGTCGAACACCCCGCTCGACACCATCGAGATGATGCACCGCGTCTCCGTCGCGATGAAGTAGTTCGAGTAGGTGTCCCAGGGGTCTTTGCACGCGGCCGAGTGGATGAGGGCTGGGATGTCGAGCTGGACCATCTTCTCGTAGAGCGGATACCAGTACTCATCACCCATCCCCGGCGCGTGATGCCCGTCCGCCTCATAGGGGTCCGGGTTGATCATGATCCCGACGAACCCCAGGTCGTTGACGCATCGGTCGATCTCTTCGAACGTGTCCGAGATCGGTGAACCCGCGCACTGCGGCAGACCCGCCACGCCGCGATAGCGGTCCGGCGCCAGCTTGACGCTCATGGCGATGGCGTCGTTGTTCGCCTGGACCCACCAGTGGACAATCTTGTCCGGCTTCTCGGAATGCATCAGCTGGAAGGGTCGGGGCGACAGAAATTGGATGTCGGTGCCAACTTTGTCCAGGTTGTTCGCAAGGTGGTTCTTTACAGAGTTGGCCATCGACTCTTCGGTGATCCCCGCGTTCCCTTTGCCATGCGCCCCGCGGCTGGAAAGGAGCTGGGCCTTGTAGGCGTAGAGCGAGGGCGGCGCGTTCGTATGCCCGTGGATGTCGACGATCATGGAGACCTCCTCAGAATGTGGTGGCGGTCAAGCGCAGCGATGATACCAATCCCACAGATCGTGCGCAGCCGGCGTGGTCGCCTGCGTCACGGGATGGCGGCGCCTGCTTGCTCGCACGCTCCGCGCACTACCTGTTCTTCGGCAGACCCAACCGATAGGGTTCCCGACAGGGACTGACACGCGGCGCGGATGGCCGCTTCCGCTCGCGCGGCGCCCTCGCCGTCGCGGAGGTCGCGCGCGCGCATCTGGTCTGCGACGTGCGACGCCACGACCGCAGCGGCGACATGCCAGCGAGCCGCCGGTTCTGCGATGGCGCTCGGCTCCGGCGATATGCGGCTGGAAACGGGAGCCGCTCCTGACGATGCACCGCTTGCCGGGACGCTGTCCCCTGCCCCCGAAGGCGGACCTGAGCGCGCCCCGCTGCATCCCCAGACGGAGGCGAAGAGCACGAACGTGCCGACCAGGCCGACGGCGCTCCTCCCGCGCCATCGGACGCCGGCGAGCGGGGTCGCGCGGCCTCTTCGCGGCTCCGGCGCGTCGATGATGACGGCGCCGTGCCGCAGGACGATCGCTCTTGCCCTCAGCCCCACGGACCGAGAAACGGCTCGCCCTTGTACGTGTCGCTCAACGGCTCCAGAACCTCCGGCCAGTTGGTCGGATCGATCTGCCGTCGTGCCGACCGTGGATGCGGGGTCCCGTCCCAGCCGACCTGCTCCATGTAGTAGTAGATCTGGATGCAGTGGCCATCGGGGTCGAACGCGTGCGCGCAGTAGTCGATGCCGGGGTAGAGCACAGGCGGAATGAGGTTCGTCTCCACGCGAACGCCGTGCTCCCGGAGGAAGCGCACCCCGTCGCGGAGCTGCTGATAGTTCGCGACCTGCACGCCAAAGGACATGCACGAGGTGTGGGCGCTCAATCCCAGCCGGTCGCGCCAGCTCTTCGGAAACAGTCCGATGGAGTGGTGCTCCGTATTGCAGCGGAGGAAGCGGCACCGATCCCCCTGCCACACAGAATCTTCCGTGACCTCGAGGCCCACGACATCGGTGTAGAAGGCCGTAGCACGATCGACGTCCTCAACGAAGATGCAGACGGGCCCGTGGCGCACAATCTTGAAGGGCCGCGGGAGCATGACGCCGGATACGTCGTAGATCGCCGGCATCGTCTCCACATGGCGATAGCCCGCGGTAAACGGGACGCCGGTCGTCGCCAGCGATTCCTCGACTTCTTCGAGCTCGGATTTGACCGGTAGCACCACCTTTTCGCGAATGGGACGGCGGTATTCCGCGGGCTTGGAGTGGCCGTCCCATCCGATCTGCTCGATGCCGTAGTACAGCTCATTGATGTGCCCGTCCGGGTCGGGGAAATAGGTGGCCCAGTTGGATCCCGCTCCATCCCGCCCGGTTCGCTGAATGGGGATACCCCGCTCCTTCAGGTAGTCGACGGCATTCACCGGTTCGCTCAGACTCTGGGTCTGCCAGGTGATCTGGTTGATGGTGTTGTCGGGACGTCCCGGAGGCGCTCCCGACGCCGCCGCGCGCGCCTCCATCGCCTGTCGGTTGAACATCGCGAATGCATGGTGGTCGGTGCCAAAGCGCATGAAGTGGCCGCCACCGACCGGTCCCTCGTCGGAGATCTTGAACCCGAGGAGATCGCTGTAAAAGTGGGTGCACGCGTCGATGTTGGTGGCGTTGAAGCCAAAATGGCCCAACCGACGCACCTTGAAGGGTCGATCGAGCAGCACACCACCGACGTTGTATTTCGTCGCAACCTGGGTCGCCATCCCGTCTGTCCTCCTCTCGTCTCGTCGTCCGACGCTCGGCCGGGCTATTTGACGTCGATCATACCCTGCATCGGTCACCCACTCGCCGCTGCGTTGGATTTCAGCAAGAAACGGTACGCCATAACCGTGCGCCCCGACGACGGGTGGAAGTCGTATTCCGGCACCCGCTCGAAACCCATTCGCTCGTACATCGCCCGCGCGATGGCCATCATCTCGGTTGTATGCAGCGCGAGCGCTCCGGCGCCGATCTGGCGCGCACGCTCGACGGTCGCCTCCATGATGGCGCGGCCAAAGCCTCGGCCGCGCTCGGCAGGCGGAACGGCGAGGAGGCGGATTCCCGCCCAGCCCTCCGGCCACCCTTGCGCCGCCGCCTGTGGCCCCGGATGGTAGAAGGTCACGGAGCCGACGATACTCCCGTCGCGCTCCGCCACCAGGAGCTCGCCCTCATCGGCGCGGCTCCACACGTCGGCAGCCCGATCGAGATAGCGTTGCCACCGATCGGGCATACGTGCCGCGTATTCCCGATAGGCTGCCCGGATCAGGTCCGACGCGGCAGAAAACTCGTCGAGCCGGGCGCTACGCAACACGACGGACTCCCCGTTAGGACGGACCGGCGCACCCACCGCGACCTCGCAACAAGAGCCGAGACTTCCGCTCCGATAGCTTACCCCACCGATCGCGCGCGGCGTGCGCTGCCCGCGTGGCTTTGGCCGGTGATCTTTGCTATCGTCCAGGAACAACGCCGCGCCCCTGACGAATGGAGCCGAACGAGAGGTTAGTCTCATGCCGGTCTACCACTACAGCCGCTGGGACGGCTCGCAAGCTGTCGAGCCCTTTACGGCCAGCGATCTCATGGACCACCTGGCAGACCGGATGCTCGAAGATGGCGATCTTTGGGGAACGCTGCGCGAAATGCTCCAACGCGGCGCGCAGCTTCCGTCGGGCCGGCGGATGTCGGGGCTGCGAGACCTGCTCGAGCGGCTTCGCGAGCGCCGAGGACAGAACCTCCAGCGCTACAACCTCGGCTCCATCATCGGCGACATCAACAAGCAGCTCGACGAGATCGTGAAGGCCGAGCGCGAGGCGATCGAACGGCGTCTGGCCCAGAGCCAGGAGGGCCCCGGCGGCGACGACCTGCGCGAGATGCTCAAGGGTATGGCACAGAAGCGTCTCGATCGACTGCAATCGCTCCCAACGGACGTTGGCGGGCGGATTCAGCAGCTTCGAGACTACGAGTTCATGGACCAGGGCGCGGCGCAGCAGTTCCAGGACCTCCTCAAGTCGCTCCAGCAGCAGGTCATGGACGCATATTTCCAGGGATTGAAGCAAAGCATCGGCGCCATGACGCCCGATTCGATGCGCCAGATCGGGCAGATGGTGCGCGACCTGAACCAACTGCTCGATGAGCATCGCCACGGCGATGATTCCGGATTCGAAGGCTTCATGAAAAAATGGGGGCACATGTTTCCCCCCGGCATCGCCAGCGTGGAGCAGCTCGCGCAGCACATGCAGCAGCAAATGGCGCAGATGCAGGCTCTGCTCGATTCAATGACGCCCGACATGCGGCGCGAGCTCGAGCAGATGCTCGAGCCGCTCTTCCAGGATGAGGAGTTGCAGCGCGATCTGGCCCACCTCATGGCGAGTCTCGACGGCATGTCTCCCGACGCGCGATGGGACGCGTATGACTTCGCCGGGGACGAGCCCATCACCCTTCAGGAGGCGATGCGCCTCATGGGCGACATGCACGGGCTTGACGAGCTGGAGCGCGAGCTGATCGACGCGGCGCGCACGAATGACGCCAGCAGAATCGATGCCGAGGAAATCGGACGGCTCGTCGGAGATGATGCCCGCCAGATTGCAGAGGAGCTGCGCGATTTCGTCCGGATGCTGGAGGAAGCGGGACTCATCCAGCGAAACGGGAAACAGTGGACCCTTACACCCCGAGCCATGCGGAAGATCGGCGAACGCGCGCTCGAAAGTATCTTCGAGCGCGCGGAGGGCGGCCTTGCCGGCGAGCATTCCTTGACGCGCTGGGGATGGGGCGTGGAACGGCTCGACGACACGAAACCCTATACCTTCGGCGACGCGCTCGAGATCGACACGAACGGAACCTTGATGAACGCACTCCGCAGACAAGGACCGGGGACGCCCATTCAGCTCGCGAAGGATGACTTCGACGTGTTCCAGACGGCGTCGGTCAATCAATGCACAACCGTCATCATGCTGGATATGAGCTATTCGATGATGCACGGGGGCCGGTTTCAGGCGGGGCGAAAGGTCGCCCTCGCGCTGGATAGTCTGATTCGCACGAAGTTCCCCCGCGACACGCTCCAGGTCGCCGCCTTCTCCTACTTCGTGCTTCCATTGGAGCCCCACATGCTGCTCGAGACCTACTGGATCGACCCGCGGGGCACCGACTTTCCGGAAGCGCTGCGCCAGGCTCGAGCCATGCTCGGGAAGAAACGCGGCGGCACGAAGCAGATCATCTTGATCACGGATGGCGAGCCCCATGCGAATGCCTGGGGGTTCGGCAGCTACGAAGGCGGCTGGAGCATGCGGCAAGCCATGGACGACACGCTTCGTGAGGTGACCCGCTGCACGCGCGATGGGATCCGGGTCAACACATTCATGCTCGACACGGAGCCCGTCGTGACGACCTTCATCAAGAGCATGACGAAGATCAACCGCGGGCGGATCTTCTTTGCGGACCCCAGCCGCCTCGGCGAGTATCTGATCGTCGACTATGTGAAAAACCGCCGGGCGCCCGCGTAGCCGTCTATTTCTGAACGGCCTCCATGTCCAGCTCGAGGCGGATCGTGTCGCCCACGGTCCACGTGACCTTGGGGTCCCCAAGCGCGAAGTCGAAGCGATCGATCATCGCGCTGGCCGAGAACCCCCGATGCATGAGATTCCGATCCTCGGCCTCGCCGTTGTACGCGACGGCCAGCTCCACTTCGCGCGTCGTCTCCAGAATCGTGAGCGCCCCGATGAGCACGTACCCGTCGTCGCACCGCTCCGCGCGGAGGGACTCGAATCGAATGGTGGGATAGCGCGCAACGTTGAGGTAGTTCTCGCCGCGCAGCGCGTCGTCGCGGCGCTCCAATCCCGTATTGATGCTGTCGGCCGCGATGGTCGCCGACAGCCGCCATTGCGTCGGGTCGTCGGATTCGAGATCCACTTGAACGTCGGCGCGATCGAACTGGCCCCGAATGGTGCTGATGCCCAGGTGGCGCGCAGAGAATCCGATGCGGGAGTGGTTGGGGTCGTATTCCCATCGCATGAGCGCGACTCCTGCCATGCGTCGTTGGGCCGCGCGGGCCCTCGTCGGCCACGAACGGTACCTGATCTCGCAGCGCTGGTCAATTCATGCCTGTGCGCGCGAAGCAGAGCCGAACGGTTAGAAGGTCGAGAAGCCGGGCAGGCCGCACACGATGTCGCTGTATCCGACGAGTGCGCTCCCGTTCAGCGCGCCCACGATGAAGCAGGTCAAGCCGTTTGTCGGACGGCTCGCGCTCGTCACGCTGTTGGCGAGCATTTCTGTTCCCGCCCCGATCGTCGCGAGAACGTACCCGGTAGGCGCTGGTCCGTTCGGCGGGCCCCAGGTGAGCGCCGCCATGGTGGACTGATTCAGCCGCACAGTGAGATTCTGCGGGTTCCCGGCAGGCGTGTGGACGCCGATGGACGCGCACTCGAGATCCGACTGCTGCTGGGGAACTGGACCCAGCGGAAACACCGAGTAGCAGTTGAGTCCGGGGACCGCTCCAGTGTCGAGGTATCCCGTCTGGCTGGCGGGCAGCGGCGCAGGTGGCAGCAGACTGAGCACGCCGTTCGCGAGACGCGCCACCAGATATCCAGATTGGCCGGTGCCGGGGTCCCAGCTCAGCTGGACGCCGGATGCCGCTGCTGTCACGGCGAGGTTCCGCCCGCCGATCGACCCGGGCGATGGCGTTCCTGTGACCGGGGGCGTCGCCGTCGTCCCGGGCGACGGCGTGCCGGTCGGCTGTCCGGTCGAGCCGGTCGCGATAGTGGAAACCGCGGCGCCGCAGTTGAGTCGTCCCCATCCGAAGGACGAGTCCCATCCCGGCGCGCCGAGGTCCGCGGCCGTGCCCTCGAGTATCGAGAGAATCGTGCTGGCAGTCGCTCCCGGGCTCGCCGACTTCATCAGGGCGGCGCAAGCGGACACGTGCGGCGTCGACATCGACGTCCCGCTCGCTTCGGCATACCCGCCATCGTTCCACGGCGCAACGATGCGCACGCCTGGCGCCGTGATCGCGACGGAGGAATTCTGATTCGAAAAGGCCGCGTGGCGATCCGAGCTATCGGTCGCCCCCACGCCGGCCACGCCGTTGCACCCGGCCGGATATTCGAGGTCCGACGTCCCGTCGTTTCCCGCCGCGGCGACGACGACGAGCCCATTGGCGGTCGCGTGGTCGATGGCAGACTGGAGATAGCCTGGACATCCGGTGTCGAGGGCGCCGCCCAGACTCATGTTGATCGCGACGGCGCCCGAGGTGGCCGCAAAGTCAATGGCGGCGGCCACATCGGACAGGTAGCCGCTCCCCTGGCAGTCCAGCGCTTTCAGTGGGATGACGCGCAGGCCTGGCGCGACGCCGGCGATGCCCACCGACGGCGCGCCGGAGATCGTGCTCGCCGCGGCGATCGTGCCCGACACGTGACTCCCGTGACCGTTATCGTCCGACGGCTCGCCGGGGGCCGAGCACCCGGAGGACAGCGGGGTGGACAGGAACACGTGATCCGCCGCGGAGTGGCCAGATGCGTACGCCCACTGGGTTGCGAGGTCCTCGTGCGCAAAGTCGATTCCGGTGTCGATGACAGCAACCCGGACAGACGATGCGCCGACGGTGACTCCCCACGCCTGCGGCATGCCGATCTGGGGAAGGTTCCACTGGTCGGTCGCATACAGCGGGTCCGTGGGTGTAGGGTTCCCGAGCGTGGAGACGATGAAGTCGCGTTCAACGGATGCGACGGCTGAGTGCGCCGACAGCCGCGCCATGACGGCGGCTTCGCGCCCCGGATCGACCCTGGCGACGACCCCGTGAAGCCGCCCAAGCGTCCGTCCCGGCGACAGGCCCTCCTCGCTCAGGGCGCGATTCACATCAGCGGCGGTCGCGTCCGCGCGGAAGCGCACTACGACGCGACCGGGTGCGGGCCTGCCAGCGTCGGTGCGCTGGTTGGTCGGAGCCGGCCGCACCTGCGCCGATCGATTCCCCAACGCTGAGTCCGATTGAGCGCCCGCGGACGGTCCGGCGAGCAGAGCGACGAGACCTAGCGCAACAACAGCAAGCCAGCCGCCGCGGCGGATCGGAGGCGCCATGAGAAGTTATCGACTCGGCCAGGTGTCCATGATCTGGCGCAGGATGCTGAACTCGCCCAGATGGCCAGCCGAATGGCCCGCGACCAGAAAGACCTCGCGCAGCACCGTGTGCCCCGGGGTGTGGGGTATTGGAGCGAGGAGGTCCGTCGCCGGGTCCGCGACCAACGCGGCGAGGGCGGCACGGTCCGCCCGAAATCGGTCGATCGTCTGCGCCCAGGATGCCGCGTCCGCCACCGCGTCCCGCTTCGGCCAGTACTCGTCCGGCCACTTCGGGGAGACGTGGTTTGGGTTCCGGATGTATTCCAGAATATCCCATTGGCCGATGCGCAGGTGTTCGACAAGGTGCCAAGGCGTGTAGTCCACACGGGGCGGCCGCGCATTGATCGCATCCAGGGGGAAGTCGCGGATCGCCTCTTCAAAACCGCGATCCGTCGCGCGCGCCAAGTGGTCGAGCACGTGCTGGCGCAGCGTGTCTTCGCGGCTCATGACCGCCAGGTCCACTTGTGCACGTACAGGTATCCGATGCCGGACTCCGGAGTTTGGCGGGCGACCGGGCCTTGAATGTCCGACGTATGCGCGTTGACGATGGCGCTGAAGAAGTGCGGGATGCCGGGCACCTCCTCAGAGAAGATCTTCTCCATCTGTGCGAGCTGCTGCACGCGCTGGTTCGTGTCGAGGGTCTTCACGTACGAGGCCATGAGCTGGTCATACTCTGCGTTGGACCAGCCGCCCCGATTGTCCCCCTGCCAGCGATTCTCTGGGCGTGGAATCTGCTGGCTCGTGTACGCCTCGATTCGCTTCTGCCCGAATCCCCGAATCCCGACTCCCGGGATCAGCGCGCGCGCCTGCGCGTCGCGAAGCTGCTCCGCCGAGAACACGTTTGTCGAGGCGTCGATTCCCACGCGGCGCATGCTGTCGGCGTAGACGGCCGCCTCGCGCTCGTTCTTCGGTCCGCTCGAAGACCACACGCCGAGCGACAGGGACTTGCCCGAACGATCCGCATAGATGCCGTTCGCCCCTTTGACGTAGCCCGCCTCCTCGAGATATTGCTGCGCCTGTCGGGGGTCGTACCCGTGCTTGGTGATCACCGGCTCGATCTGGCTGTAGTACGGCGAGGCCGGTGTCGTGAGGGTCGTCGTGAGCAACCCCTTGTTGTCGGAGAGGACCTCCACTGCGGTTGCGGCGTCGATAGAATCGGCGAGCGCGTGGCGAACGCGCACGTCCAGGAGAGCAGCCGGGTCCGCATACTCCGGACGGAGCTGGATCACGGACAGGCGCAGCTCGACCGGGGCATAGAGCACCTTCCCCCCTTCGGTGCCCGCCCACCGTTCCTCGAGGGTCGCCCCGTCGGTCTCCGAGAAGACGAAGTCGCCCACGAAGTGCACTTGGCCGGACAGGAGACCAGCCATGGCTGCGTTCGGATCGCTGAACACCTGGACCCGAATCTTGTCGATCTTCGGTCGCCCGAAGACATACCCATCGAACGCGGTCCCGTCGATGTAGGTCCCTGGCTCCCAGCCGCTCACGCGATACGGGCCGAGCCCCACATACTCGCCGGTCCAAAAGGCGAGGCCTGCGAAGGCGACCGGATCGAGCTGGCCGAGCGAATCCTGGAGAAGGTGACGCGGCAGCGCCTGGAAGTCATTCTGCATCGAAATCGCGTCACCGTAGAGTCCCTTCCATCGAATCAGGACGGTTCGCGCGTCGGGCGCGCTCACCTCCTCCATCTGGCCGACTGGCGGCGCCGTGGAGACGCCGAAGTCCGGGGTCGCGTACACGCGCCATCCGAACACGAAGTCGTCCGCTGTGAGTGTCGTCCCATCCTGCCACGTAAGGTTCGGCTTCAGGGTGTATTGCGTTTCCATGCGCCCGTCCGGCAAGACACGCCACGTCTCGGTGTTGACCTGGGGCAGCGCCTCCGCGAGATAGGGCTGCGGGATGCCGCGCTCGTCCGAGTAGTCGAGCGTCGCGTTGAAGAGGGTGGTCGGCGGCGCGAGCGCGCCCGTCACCGGAACGATCGGCTTCGCCGCGACGCTCGGGAGCTCACCGCGAACCGCGATGACCAGAGTCCGCTGAGCCTGCGTCGCCGGCGACTCCACCGCCCGCGAGGCGGAGGGCGCGGGACTCGGGGCGCAGCTCACCAGCGCGCCTCCGACCGCGATCAGCCACGCGATCTTCACGAAACGATGCTGCAAATCTCCCTCCGGTGATGTACCGCAGCGGCGGTGCTGTCGTCCCGGATTTTCGTCCGCAACGATCTGCCGATCAGTCTATCACGACGCGCGAGGCCCGGCCCCTCGGGGTGCGCGCGAACCGCGCACCCCGGTGTAAACCGGTGGTAACGCCAATTTACGCGTCGTTCACGGCCTTCTATTTCGCCGGCAACGTTTCCGCCGCAAAGATACTCCGGACGTGCGCCTGCGCGTACCGAACGGGAACGCAGCCATCCCTCGACCGGCCACCTCCAATCCCAGCATGAACGGCCCGTTGCCCTGCATGGCCGGCGGGATGGCGGAACGCATCGAAACACAGGAGGGTGTATGTCTAAGAGTTCACTGCCGCGCCCGCTGATCTGGATCGTACTGGTCACGCTCTGTTTGGGCTTCCTTGCGCCGGTGCGCTCGGTGGCCGCCCAGAATGAGACGCCGACCGTGATGCTCGCATCCAACGACC
>DASRDP010000057.1 GCA_035652535.1 Chloroflexota bacterium | reverse complement strand
GTACGCCATGCTGCTCGGCGCCGTCTCCCTGGTGGCCCTTGCATCGTTCTTTGTCCTCGGAACGCGGACCGGGCGAGCGATAGACCACGTTGCGACGACCATGACGGGACCGGCGGCAGTCTCTATCCTCGGCGCTTCGGGTGGGCGTTAGCCCGCTACGAGAGCACCTCGTCCAGAGCGAGCTCCAGGCGGTCGATCCCACGACTCACGTCGCCTCCAAGGTGGACGCGGATGGCCCGGCGGCCGCGTTCGCTCAGCACCTGGAAGTCGCCGAGGGCCTGTGCGGTCTGGACGACGCCGAAGGTGTATCGATGGCCCGGTACGGAGATGTCCTCCGCGCGATCGGCCGTGATCTGAAGGAACACGCCGCTGTTCGGCCCGCCCTTGTAGGCCTGGCCCGTGGAGTGGAGGTAGCGCGGGCCAAACCCAAGCACGGTTGCCACGCGCTTGCGGTCGCGCACGAGCCGGCGCAGGCGCTGAAGGCGGCTCTCCAGCGCCTCGCTGTGATCGAGAAAGGCGAGGATGCCGAAGTAGTCGCCCGAGCGCAACGTGTCGACGTGGGCGCGAAGGATATCGATCAGCCGCGCGCCGGGCCCCACCATCGCGCTCAGCGTTTGGGCGTGATTGGGGCCAGCACAGAGCCGCAAACCGTCCTCTTCGGCGATGGGTGAGTCGGCGGGAAGGGAGCCGGATTCCTCCCACGCCGAAGATAGGCGCCGTGTGGCCTCCTTGCTGGCCTCGACGTCTGGCTGATCGAACGGATTGATACCGAGGATGGATCCAGCGACGGCCGTCGCCATCTCCCAACGGAAGAACTCCTGGCCGAGCTGGTAGGTGTCCGCCACCGCCAGGCGCACGACGGGGTGCCCAGCCTCCTCGATCGCTGCGATCGCGCGATCCTGCGTCGCGTCCGGCGCGGAGTCGAGCCGCGTGTAGACGAATACGCGGTCGGCGCCATACACGTCCGGCGCTCCGAGAGGCTCGCGATCAATCGGGATCAGCCCGGTGCCCCTTTTCCCCGTAGATTCGGCCAGCAATTGCTCTATCCAGGCGCCAAGGGACGCGATGGCCGGCGACGAGACGAGCGTGACCTTGTCGCGGCCCTGGAGCGCCGCGGTGCCGAGGATGACCCCCAGCACCGCGCCGGGGTTCTCCTTCGGGGGCACGCTCGCCGCGCAGGAGTTGACCATAACGTCCGCGTTCTCAATAAAGCGCGGCACGTCGATACCCGAGAGCGCGGCAGGCACCATGCCGAAGTCGGAGAGCGCTGAATATCTCCCCCCGACGGTCGCCTGGCCAAAGTACGTGGCTCGGAATCCCTGCCGCTCGGCAAAGGTCTGAAGCGCGGAACCGGGGTCGGTGATGGCGAGGAAGCGCTGCCCGGCGCGATCCGGCCCCAGAACGGTCCGGACCCGATCGAGGAAGTAGTCGGCAAGAATGTTCGGCTCGAGCGTCGTACCGGACTTGCTCGAGACAATGAAGAGAGTAGTCGCCAGATCGATGGCCCGCTCCACGCGGCGGATCTGGTCAGGGTCCGTGGAATCTAGGATGATGAGCTGGGGGTAGTCGTCGGTCTTGCCGAACGTGGCTGCCAGGACGTCTGGACACAAGCTGGAACCGCCCATCCCCAGCACAACAGCGTCCGAAATGCCCTCGCGTCGCACGTCCTCGGCAAGCCGCTGAAAGACTGAATCGCGCTCCTTCTGCTCCTCTACGAGTCCCAACCAGCCAAGCCACCGTGATTCGTCGGCGCCTGTCCAGAGTGACGCGTCTCGCTGCCAAAGCCTGCGCACGTTCCCTTGCGCTCGCCAGCTCTCGACGGTCCGCATCACCTCGGAATCCAATGGGTTCGGCAGCTTCGCAGTCAGACGGTCGATGCAACGCCCGAGAATCTCGCGGCGGCGCTCCTCGACGGCGCCGAGGAGCTGGTCGAAGGATTCGGCAAAGAGCCGCACGCCGTCCTCCATCAATGTATCGGTGATGGCGCGCAGGTCAATCCCGACCGATCGGAGCGTATCCATGACATCCTGGGCTTCGACCACGTCGAGTTCCAGCGTTGGTCGGGGATCTCCGTGGTCGCGAAATGCGTCGAGGGTGGTGGGTGGGACTGTGGTGACCGTGTCCGGTCCGATCAGTTCCGCGACGTACATGATGTCGCGATACGCCGGGTTCTTGGTGCTGGTGCTCGCCCAAAGCAGGCGTTGCGGCTTCGCGCCGCCCTGCTCGAGTCGGTCCCAGCGCTGCCCGCGGAATCGTTCCTTGTATCGCTGATAGGCGAGCTTCGCATTGGCGACGGCGACCTTGCCGAGAAGTCCCTGCAGCCGCGCGCGGTCGGGCCCGCTCGGATTATTCGCGAGCCGCTCTGCAATGAGCGCATCAGCCGCGGTGTCCACGCGGCTCACGAAAAAGCTTGCAACGCTCGCGATGTGGTCCAGGGGGCGTCCCGCGGCCAAGCGAGCCTCCAGGCCTGCCAGATACGCGTCCACCACCTGGTCGTACATCTCGAGGCCGAACAGGAGTGTGACGTTGACGTTGATCCCCTCCTCCGTGAGCTGTTTGATCGCCGGCACACCTGCCGGCGTCGCGGGCACTTTGACCATGAGGTTTTCCCGCTCGACCGTGGTCCATAGCCGACGCGCCTCGTCGATGGTTCCCGCCGTATCGTGGGCAAGGTAGGGGGATACCTCCAGGCTGACGTAACCGTCGTGGCGACCGGTTGCGTCGTAGACAGGCCGAAGGATATCCGCGGCGCCGCGAATGTCTTCAATCGCCAGCTCTTCGTAGATCTCCATGGCGTCGCGGTCCTGCTGACCCGCAAGCCGCTTCAGCGCGTCGGTGTAGTCGGTGCTGCCCCCGATCGCCTTTTCGAAGATGGATGGGTTCGAGGTCACGCCGCGAAGACCGTCTTCGGTGATCAGCCGCTGAAGCCCGCCCTCCGTGATGAGACTCCGGCGAAGATAGTCCAGCCAGACGGACTGGCCGAAGTCCTGAAGTCGAAGGACCGGATTGCGCGAGTCGATTGCCATCGCTCCTCCTCAGCCGACCGAGCGGCGTTCCGCCTGGGCTATCTGCTTCGCGACTGCGACGATTCGGTCCGGCGTGAACCCGAATTTCTGCTGCAGCTCCTTGAGAGGCGCCGACGCGCCGAACGTGTGCATGCCGATGTGGACACCTTCGGATCCGACGTAGCGATCCCAGCCGATGGTGGAAGCCTGCTCCACCGATATCCTCGCCGTGACGGTGGGCGGCAGGACGTGGTCCCGATACTCCTGGCTCTGCTGCTCGAACAGCTCCCACGAAGGCATGCTGACCACTCGGGCGCGAATCCCATCGCGCTTGAGTTGCTCGAACGCCGAGAGACACAGGCTGACCTCGCTTCCCGTGCCGATCAGGAGCACGTCGGGTCTCGCGCCGTCCGCGTCGGCGAGGACGTAGGCCCCCCGAGCGACGCCTTCGGCAGAAGCGTAAACGCTCCGATCGATCGTGGGCACTGACTGGCGAGTCAGCACGAGGGCGGCCGGCTGGTGTCGAAGCCGAAGGATGACCCGCCACGCTTCGATGACCTCATTGGCGTCCGCCGGCCGAAGTGTGATGAGGCCGGGAATTGCGCGGAGCGCCGCCAGCTGCTCGATGGGCTGGTGGGTTGGCCCGTCCTCGCCGAGACCGATGGAGTCGTGCGAAAAGACGTGCGCGACCGGAATCTCCATGAGCGCGCTGAGGCGAATCGCCGGCTTTGCGTAGTCGCTGAAGATGAGAAACGTCGAGCAATACGGCCGTAGCTTGGCCAGCGCAAGGCCATTGGCGATGGCGGTCATCGCGTGCTCACGAATGCCAAAGTGAAGGTTGCGCCCGCCAGGGCAATCGGCTTCCAGATCGTGCGCCTCAGGAAAGTCGAGTCGCGTCTTGGTGGATGGGGCGAGGTCCGCGGCTCCGCCGATCAGCCACGGGACGCGCTTGGCCAGGGTGTTCAGCACGATGCCGGAGGAATCCCGCGTTGCCATCCCCTTCGCGTCCGCCGGGAATGGCTTCAGGTCGCTCTCCCATTCGTCCGGAAGCTCGCGCCGCTGCATCCGCTCCACCTGATCGGCGAGGAGCGGAAACTGTGATCGATACTCCCGGAACCGCGCTTCCCATTCGGTCCGAAGCGCATGGCCGCGCGCGCCGATCCCGTTTCGAAAATGCTCGGGCACCCCTTCGGGCACGAGGAAATGCGCCTCCTCTGGCCAGCCATATCGACGCTTGGCGGCGCGTATCTCGTCCTCGCCGAGCGGTTCGCCGTGGGCCGCGCTCGTGTCCTGCTTGTTTGGGGCCCCGTAAGCGATGTGGCTGTCGACGATGATCAAGGTCGGGCGGTCCTGGCTGCGTTCGGCCGTCTCGAACGCCCGCTTGAGCAGGTCAATGTCGTTGGCGTCGCCCACGCGCGTAACGTTCCATCCGTAGCTCATGAAGCGCGTGGCGATGTCCTCGCTGAAGGCGAGCTCCGTGTGCCCCTCGATCGTCACGTGGTTGTTGTCGTAAATCCAACAGAGGTTCGCGAGGCGGAGGTGTCCCGCCAGGGACGCGGCCTCGCCGGAAATGCCCTCCATCATGTCGCCGTCGCCGCACATCGCGAACACGCGGTAGTCGAACACGTCAAAACCAGGACGATTGAACGTCGCCGCGAGCCATCGCCCGGCTATCGCCATGCCGACGCTCGTGGCGACGCCCTGGCCCAGGGGACCGGTCGTGGTCTCGACGCCCGAGGTTAGGTGGTATTCAGGATGGCCCGGGCACTTGCTACCGAGCTGGCGGAAGCTCCGGATGTCGGACAGCTTGACGGCCGCTTCTCCCAATCGCTCGTAGTCAGGGTCAACCGCACGAACGCCGGCCAGGTGCAACAAGGAATAGAGGAGCATCGACGCGTGGCCGTTGGAGAGGACGAACCGGTCGCGATTGGGCCAGATCGGGTCGTCGGGATCAAAGCGGAGGAAGTACTGCCAGAGGGTGAAAGCGACCGGAGCCAGGGCCATCGGCGTCCCAGGGTGTCCGGAGTTCGCTGCCTGCACCGCATCCATCGATAGGGTGCGGATGGTATTGATCGCCAGTTGGTCGGGATCCGTCG
This sequence comes from Chloroflexota bacterium, assembly GCA_035652535.1. Classification (NCBI taxonomy): domain Bacteria; kingdom Bacillati; phylum Chloroflexota; species Chloroflexota bacterium. The sequence goes on along the minus strand of DASRDP010000057.1, from coordinate 5,886 downwards.
CCGGCATGATCTCTGCTCCGTGCCTTTCGTTGTCCGAGCCTGCCGGGATCAGTTCGTCAGAAGCTCTCCCCCGGGTTGTGCCATCCCCCGCTCGGTTCCGCCAGGTCATCGGCCTCGGCCGGCCCCCACGACCCCGGCTCGTACAAATGGATGGGACCAGGGTCGCGGAGAACAGGCTCTACGATGCGCCACGTCTGCTCCACACTGTCTTCCCGCGCAAAGAGGGCTGGATGGCCGTCGATCGCATCACCGAGCAAGCGTTCATACGCGTCCATTCGGTTGACACCGAACACTTCGTCGTACGTGAATCCGAGATCTACGGGGCGTGTCGCAATCTCGCTACCAGGCACCTTCGCCTGCAGGGAGACGCTGATGCCCTCGTCCCGACCGCCGAGCCGAAACCGCAGGTGGTTCGGATGGGGAATGGGCATGTGCGGGTCAGCGAAGAGCAGCCTCGGCGGCTGGCGGAACTCCACGATGGCCTCGAGACTGGTCGTGGCGAGGCGCTTTCCGGCCCGAATGTAGAAGGGCACCCCGGCCCAGCGCCAGGATTCGATGGCGAGCCGGAGCGCCACATACGTTTCCACCGTGGATTTCGGGTCTACGTTCGGCTCTTTACGGTACCCCACGTATTGGCCGCGCACGACCTCCGATGGGTCGATCGCGCGCGTCGCGCGAAAGACCCGTACCTTCTCGTCGCGCTGGTCCTCCGCGTCGACGCCGATGGGCGGTTCCATGGCAAGGAGGGCGACGACCTGGAGCAGGTGATTCTGAACGACATCCCGAAGCGCGCCCACCTCTTCGTAGAACCCGCCTCTGCCGTCGACGCCGAAATCCTCCGCCATCGTGATCTGCACGTTGGCGATGTATCGTCGATTCCAGATCGGCTCCAGCAGCCCGTTCGCGAACCGAAAGACGAGGAGGTTCTGTACCGTTTCTTTTCCCAGGAAGTGGTCGATCCGATAGATCGACTCCTCTGGGTAGGCGGACCGCAGGCATTCGTTCAGCTCCCGGGCGGACGCGAGGTCGCGCCCAAAGGGCTTCTCGATGATGACCCGCGATCCGCTGTTGAGCCCGGTTGCCGCGATGCAACCGATCACGCTCTCGAAGACGCTGGGGGGTATCGCCAGATAGAACATGGGATGCGAGTGGCCGCGCAGCGCCTCGGCGAGCCGATCGAAGGTCGATCTGTCCTGGTAGTCGCCCTGCAGAAAGGCGAGCCGTTGCGCGAGCCGATCGAATGCCACATCGTCGACCGCGCCGAATCTGGCGATGACCGCCGCCCGAGCGCGGTCCCGAAACTTGGCATCGTTCCACTGGGACCGCCCCACGCCGATGATGGGCATGTCGAGACGGTCGCTCTGCGCCAGGTTGTACAGGGCGGGCAACAGCTTCTTGAACGCGAGATCGCCGGTCGCGCCGAAGAGGACGATGGCATCTGCTCGCGGCGAAAGTGTTGTGGTCGGGCGGAGCCCAAGCTGGGCGACGGTTGGCGTCGCCGTCACGGTGCACCCGCTGGGGACGTCCCCGGATCCTCGGCGACGACCGCGTGGCCACCAAACTCGTTACGCATCATTGCGAGCATCTTGTCCGCGAACGTGTCCTCCTGGCGGCTCCGAAATCGGGCGAACAGCGAGGCCGCGATAACGGTGGCGGGCACGTCCTCCTCGATGGCCGCGTCCACGGTCCAGCGCCCCTCACCCGTGTCCTCGACGTAGCCCCGTATGCGTGACAAACGGGGATCCTTGCTCAGACCATCCACGATGAGGTCCAGGAGCCACGACCGGACGACGCTTCCATTTCGCCAGGCGTCGGCGATCCCGTGGAGATCAAGATCCGGAAATGTCTTCGAGCGCTGCATGATCTCGAACCCTTCGGCGTACGCCTGCATGAGTCCGTACTCGATTCCATTATGGACCATCTTGACGAAATGGCCAGACCCCTCGGGGCCGGTGTGGACGAGTCCGCCATCATCGGGCTTCAGTGCTTCGAAGATTGGCCGGCAGTGCTCGAAGGCGTCGTCCGCGCCGCCGACCATGAGACAGTAGCCGTTCTCGATGCCCCAAATCCCGCCCGAGGTGCCGGCGTCCATGTACCGCAAACCCCGTTCCTTCACGGTAGCGGCGTCGGCGAGGGCGGTCTTCCAGTTGCTGTTGGCCCCATCGATGATGATGTCGCCTGCCTCGGCCGCGCCCGCGAGGCGCCGAATCGCGTCGGTGGTGACCTCGCCGGCCGGGAGCATGACCCACATCACGCGTGGACGGTCCGCGAACCGAGCCACGAACTCCTCCAGGCTCGAGGACGGGACGGCCCCTTCGGCCTGCTTCTCCCGCACGGGACCGGGGGAGCGGTTGTAGACGATGACGCGGTGGCCTTTTCGAAGGAGTCGGGAGACCATGTTTCCGCCCATACGCCCAAGCCCGACCATTCCCAACTCCATGGCGCACCGCTCCTCTCACACGACTATGGAATTGACCCCAGCATCCGAAGTCCGTCTTCTCCGGCCACGACGCACGTGTCGGCGAGGTCGATGAAGATCCCGTGGTCTACCACTCCGACCGTCTTTTTGAGCTGCCGTGCCAGCCGACTGGGGTCTGCAGGCGGCTCGGCAAAAGTCAAATCGACCACCATGTTTCCATTGTCGGTGAGAAAGGGGCTCGCCGTCCCGCCGCGCACGGAGCAGGAGGCGCCCAGAGCCGACAGGCGGCCGACTGTCGCGCGCCAGAGGAACGGGATCACTTCGACGGGAATGACCCCGCGTCCGAGGCGCGGCACGAGCTTCGACGCGTCGGCGATGATGATGACTCGACGTGCCATGGCGGCGACGAGCTTCTCCCGGACAAGCGCGCCCCCATAGCCTTTGATCAACCGCAGCTCGGGATCGATTTCGTCGGCGCCGTCGACATCCAGATCTACGCCGCGTGGCGGATCCTCCACGATCGGAATCTTCAGGGACCTCGCCAGAGCGGCCGTGGCGCGCGATGTCGGGACCGCGGTCACCGACATTCCCTCCGCCACGCGGCGGCCCAGGCCTTCGACGAAATACCGCATCGTCGTTCCCGATCCCAGACCGAGGACCATGCCGGGCTGAACGAAGTCGAGGGCCCGCGTTGCCACTGCGGCCTTCAGCTCCTCGCGGTCAGACAAGGGAGTCTCGAATCGCCTGAATGCCCCGCGCGACGCCCCCGACGTGCCCGAATACGGCCGTGCCCGCGACGAGCACGGTGGCGCCTGCCTCGGTGGCGAGCGGCGCGGTGTGGGCGTCAATCCCGCCATCGACTTCGATCTCGATGTGGGGCGCGAGATTTCGCACGCGGCGGATGCGGTCCGGGCTCGTGGGTATGAACGCCTGGCCGCCAAATCCCGGCTCAACGGTCATGACGTTCACCTGGGTCACGAAGGGAATGATGTCGCGCAGCGCCTCGATCGGCGTCGCGGGATTGATGGCGACGGCCGGCCGCGCCCCCGCATCGCCGATCGTGCGAACCGCCCGATAGAGGGAGTGAGTCGACTCCACGTGGACCTGAACAATGTCCGCGCCCGCCTTGATGACGTCGTGGATCAGGCCCTCGGGCCCCTCCACCATGAGCTGGACCTCGATGGGTAGATCGGTGATGCGTCGGAGGGCCTCGATAACGAGCGGGCCCATGGTGAGGTTGGGAACGAAGTGTCCGTCCATGACGTCGACCTGGAACCGGTCCGCCCCCGCTTCCGCCGCGGCGCGCACCTGCTCGCCCAAACAGGTGAAGTCGGCGGCGAGAATGGACGGCACGACCAACGCCCGCGCGACCACGCTAGCGCCCGGCCCCCGCGCCGGCCGCGGCGGTGTCCAGGAGCCAGTATAGGGTCCCGTCGGTGGGTCTCACGAGCGCGGCCGGGATTGTCGGATCGCCGCCGAGCGCGCCCTGCAGGATCCGCGCCTTGGCCGCGCCCGACGCGAGGAAGACGGCGTTTCTCGCGGCATTCAAGACCGGGAGCGTCAAGGTCACACGGTCAACGCTCGGCGGGAGAGACCCGTGCGGCGTCGCCACGGCGATGCGCGTTCGCTCCTGAAGAGCGGGGCTCCCGGGAAACAGTGACGCCGTGTGCCCGTCCTCGCCCACGCCGAGGATCAAGAGGTCGAAGCGCGGCCACTGGGCGACCGCGATGTTGAAGCACGCGCGTATCTCTCGCTCATACGCCTCCGCGGCCTCGGCCGCGCCGAGCTCCGTCCGGACGCGGTGGATGTTGCTCGATGGTATTGGCACGTGAGCGAGCAGCGTCGTCTGGACCAGCCGATAATTGCTGTCCGGATCGTCGGCGGGGACGATGCGCTCGTCCGTCCAGAACACGTCCGTTCGTGTCCAGTCCATTCGCGCCTGGTCTTCCGGACTCGCCAGGATCTCGTAGAGCCGACGAGGAGTGGAGCCGCCGCTCACGGCGACCGTGAATCGGCCCCGCTGGTCCATCGCCTCGGCCGCGCAGGCAATCCATCGCTCGGCTGCGCGCTGACTCATCGCCTCGTAGCTCTCCGCCACGTCGACCCACGGGGGGCGATCTCGCACGCTCTCCATCCCCCGAATTGCGCTGTTCACGTGATTGTAGGCGACAAACGGATCCGCGAGCCTCGCGACTCCGGAGCGAGGAGCGTCCCGCAGGTGCGTCCTGATGGAGGCCGAGCGGTGATGGTTGACGGTGCATCAAATGCAAACTTATGATGCGCCTGGTCGGAGATCGGCGATGGGCTGGGAGCCGCGAAACCGAGGCAACGCGGGTGCCAGGCGAGTGAGGATCGCTGCGTGATGAGCCAAGCTGGGTTCGACGTCCAGGAAGCGACGATCGACGGCATCCACGCGGCGATGCAGTCCGGCGCCCTGACGTGCCGCGCGCTCGTCGAGGAGTACCTTCGCCGCATCGAGGCCTACGACAGGCGCGGCCCGAACCTCAACGCCATCCAATCGCTCAATTCGCGCGCCCTCGACGAGGCGGACGCGCTGGACGCGGAGCTTCGCCGGTCCGGCCCGCGAGGTCCGCTGCATGGGATCCCGGTGGCGATCAAGGACCAGGTGGAAGTCCTGGGGATGCCGACGACCTACGGGTCCGCCCTGTTTCGCGGCTTCGTTCCGAAGCGCGACGCGACGGTCGTCCAGCGGATCAAGGCGGCGGGCGGGATCGTGCTCGCCAAAACCAACATGGGCGAGTTCGCCGCTGGCTACGCGGGCTCCGCGTACGGCGTCTGTCGGAATCCGTACGATCCAGCCCGGGATCCGAGCGGCTCCTCCTCCGGGTCGGGGGTCGCAGTGTCCGCCAACATGGCAGCCGTGGCGGTGGGTGAGGACACCTTCGGCTCGGTTCGCGGACCCGCCGCGCGCAACTGCATCGTTGGGCTGAGGCCGACGCTGCCACTCGTGAGCCGATTCGGGATGATGCCCGCGACGCCGACCCGCGACACCCTCGGCCCGCTGGCCCGCACGGTGCGGGACGCCGCCCTCCTCCTGGACGTCATGGCGGGGTACGATCCAAATGACCCGATTACGGCGTCGAGCGTCGGCCACGTGCCTGCCACCTACACGAGCTTTCTTACGCGCGGTGCTCTCCCCGACGTACGCGTTGGCGTCATCCGGGACGCCCTTGCCACCGATACCGACCCGCAGGCGGAAGACTACCAGCGCATTCGCGACGTGATCGATCGCGCGCTGCGGGATCTGGCCGGCCTGGGCGTCGATGTGGTGGACCCGCTGGCGATTCCCGGGATCCTCGATCTCATGGCCGACATGGAGGGCACCTTCGAGAGCGAAGAGGCGACGAACGCGTATCTCGCGGCCCACCCAGACGCGCCGGCGCGGACCCTTCGGGATATCGTGCTTTCACCCCAGGTGCTGCCCTATCGTCGCGCCCGATTGGTGG
>DASRDP010000056.1 GCA_035652535.1 Chloroflexota bacterium | reverse complement strand
GCTGGTTCTTACGGAGGTGGTGCTTTACTATGGGGAAGACGGTGTGTGCCACATAAAGTGATGCTACGGCCAGAAAGTTCTGGTCACGCCCGGTTCTTGGCCGAATGCGCACAACGAGTCGGCCACGGTCGAGGAAGCTGTTGGGGCTCTCGTCGCTGCCGATGAAGGCCAAGTCAATACCTCTCGGTCGGTAGCCCTCCAGCTCATCCTGGATTCGCACCGCGAAGTCGTTGATCCCGTGAGTCACGTCCCGCTGCAGAGCCTTCGTTTCCGCGGTCTTGGACACCCAACGCGTCCCCGACCAGAACCAGAGAGCAATCCGCTCAGCGTTAGCTGGATTGTGTGCGATCCAGGCGAAGACGGCTAGGACGAGCGCCAGTGCAAGACCAAAGCTGACCACGCCAGGGATTACGATCGTCATCTAGAACTAGTACAGCTCCGGGTGTTCGCCAATATATCGCGCGAATTGCAGGGTGCAATTCGGATCGTCACAGACCACGTGTATCGCGCCGCTCTCAGGGAAGACAATGCCCACTTCGCCGACCGACTGCAATGTTCGTGCACAGAACTTGCAATGTACGCGCCCCCGTCGCATGTCCCGGGTAACCTGGAGGCTGTCGAGCAGCGTGTCAAAGTCCTTTGACGTCGCCGCCGCAATGGTCTCGCGTTCCAGGCGCCTTCGGTTGGGGCGCAGTCCAAGTCGCATCCGATCCTCTTCCTGTCGGCTCGAACGCGCGACTGTAGCACACCGCCGACGCTGGTCCGTCGGGCCTGGATTACGTGCCAACACGCGGGTGCAGATGTACCAACGGCCGTCCCCAAGTCGGCGCCCGCGGGCCCTATACGGCCCGCGGAGGTGACCATTGGAGACGGGCTGGCTTGATAGGCCGGCCCGTCCCGCAAGGTTGACGGCAGGTCGGCGCCGCAGGTGGAGCGCCTCGGCGCCTGGCAAGCCAGCCTACGCGGTAGCCACCACCCGCCGGTGGGTGACGGTGGCGACGGCCAGGCCGATCCGGAGTTGGCCGGGCAGCTTGCGCAGGAACAGCCGCGTCACCTCGGAGACCAGCTCGGCGGCTTTCTCGACCGCAGGCGCGCCGTCCTCGTCCGGGTCGCCGTAGACGATGGCGAGATTGCGGGCGTTGGTCCGCCAGAGGTCGGCCACGGCGTCGGCGCAAGCCTGGACCACGGCGACCAGCTCGTCCTCCTGGTAGCCCGCGGCGCCGGCGAGGGCGGCGATGGCGCGGAGGCTGTACAGGTCCGCTCGGCGCGGCAGCCGTCCGTGGCGGATGAAGCGGTCGAGGGAGTGGGCCGTCTCGCGCACCAGCTCGGCCATGACCGGGTTGATGTGGCCGCCGTCGTGCTCACTGGTCAGGCTGGCCACCAGGTCGTGCAGCTCCTCGGCGACCAGGTGCCCGGTGAGGCGGCGGACGTCGCGTGCGCACCGATTCGTGTAGTCCACCGCGGCTGCCGCAGGTGGCGTCGGCTCGCAGACCGTCGCCGGGGTCGGACCGATAGAGTCGGTCATCGCCGGATCCTCCACTTCAGGGTTCGGCTCGGCCCCGTGAAGGTACGAACTTCGCGGGGCCTCTTCTTTGTACGACGCTGCCATTGTACCACAGCGTTGTGTATCTCCGCCAGGTTCTTGCCATAGCTGGCCGGATCCAATCTGGGCGGATTTTTGAGCAGACCGTCATATCCGGGCGCCTGCGGCATCTAAAGCTTCAACCAATCGCGCTCACGGGCGCGAGGTCATCCACCCATCAGGAGGGAGTGCCATGCATGACACGACAACCCTCCTGCCGTCCGGACCCAGCGAGCAGCAGGCTCGACTGGCGATGCGGTCATATGCAGAAAGAGGTGAATGGACGACGGCAGAGGACACCAGCAACGACACAGGCGACCGACCGACCGGCGCGTACGGCGGCCGCGCGCTGCCGGACGCGCCACGACGCGGCGGCGGAGGACGTGCGAGCACAGCTGCGCCCGCGCTGCCATTCGGTGAGGGCGGCCAGGTGCGTGACGACGGTGCCGACGGGGCGCGCGTCCCTTGTGGCGACGACCCGAGCGCGCCACCAAGAGCGCCCGGGCGTCGCCGCGCAGTCCCGTGCGCGGGCGGCAGCGTCCCTGCCGCGCTGATCGCCCGTCCCCTTGGCGGCCCAGAGGCGATTGCGCGTCGCGCGGCCCCCGGCGTCCGCGAGCGGCGCGGACGTGCAGCCGTGGCCGCCGCCTCGGCCAGCACCACGGGGCCTGTAACACAGTGGTGCCAAAGTCCTGCGTCACGCTCGATCGGGACGCCACCATGGCGGACTTTGCGCCCCCGATGCATCGGTGGCGACCGATGACCACGGTGAGGATCCTCGCGAGTGGTATCGACAGCATGTACCTGTCGATGCGCGTGAGCTCTTCGACGGCCTAACGGTGTGCCTCTGCAACATGGTGGATCTCAACGGCCACACGGGGGAGCCGATCCCATTCTCGTTCTACGACGCGGAGCCGGACTTGCTGCTGCGCCTGCATGGCTGGCGCAACTGGCCGTTCTGGATCAGCTCGCCGCGATTCGAGCTCTACATTGGTGCGTCGGCTCCCTTCCCGCCCGCATACGCCCAGCTGCACTCGGAGTTCATCCACCTGGTCGGCATCCATCGCGCGGTGCAGGAACTGGAGGAGATCGTCGCGCGGTTCGTCATCCCGCGTGCGCCGCGCATCACCGTCTCGCGCGTTGATCTTTACGCGGACGAGCAGGGGTGGGAGCCGCAGTACGACGACTTCTTTCGCTTCACGTGCCGGGCCACGATGCGACGGCTGCACGAGCAGCCCAGCCAACTGCACACCAACGGGCGGCGGCTGTCGGGCTTCGTCTTCGGCAAAGGCGACGTCCTCGCGCGCATCTACGACAAGTCGCTGGAGATGCAACGTCGCGGGGAGACGTGGCAGCAGGCGGTCTGGCGCGACCCCGACCCGAAGCGGTCGGTGTGGCGCGTGGAGTACCAGTTTCGGCGTGGGGCTCTGGCACGCTTCGACATCGCGGGCGTTGGCGACGCACTGACGGCGCGGCAAGGGCTCTGGGGCTACGGCATGCGCTGGCTCTCGCTGCGGCAGCCCGCGAAGCACGTGCGGCGCGCGCGGTCGCCCGAGGCAGGCGCGTGGGCGCGGCTCCGCGATGCGCAGATGGGATCGCCGACGTCGCCGCTCGTACGTGAGCACCGGCGCGCCGCCGACGAGCTACGCCTGGTGCGCGGGTTCGTCGGGTATGCGAGCTCGCTGGAGGCGATGGGGTCGGCCCACGACCTGGGTGGCGCCATGGCAAGGACCGTTCCCGCAGCGCAGCGCTACCTGGTCCGGCGCGGGGTGCGCTACCGCGACGTCGTCGACGACAAGCGGCAGCGCCGGCTGGCACTGCCCGAGGGTGCGGGGGAGCGGTCATGACCGACACCACGCACGCGTCGGAGCTGATGTCCCTGGACGCAATGCCGATGCTTCTCACCGTCAAGGACGTGGAGGCGGAGCTGCAACTCGGCAGGACCCGGACGTACGAGCTCGTTCGCTCGGGAGAGTTACCTGTCGTCAGGATCGGGCGCGTGGTGCGGATTCCGCGCGACGCCTTGCGCCAGTGGATCGACGAGCGGGCCTCGGTGATCGCTATCTCGCCAGGGTGGTCGCGGCTGGAGCGCTAGATCCCCCTGGAAGATCTAGTCGGCCTCTCCGCCCACGCCGAGCCTTGTGACTGTTCGTATTCATCGCTATCGGGAGCAACTCCTGTGCGCCATTTGGGTGCCCGTCCTGTATTGCAGCTCAAACAAGCTCCAGACGCTCTTTGGCTCTCGCAACGTACGTCCGACTGATGTCGAAACCTACGAACCGGCGGCCCAGTTCGGCGGCGGCTATCGCTGTGGTCCCGCCGCCGACAAACGGGTCTAAGACTAGGTCACCCTTCTTCGTTGATAGCGAGATACAACGCGCAGGAAGTGCGATGGGAAACTCCGCTCCATGGCCGTTCTGGCCTGTCCCTGTTGGCAGCCACCAAATGTCTGTTAGCTTCTTCACGGACTCAAAAGGCGGGTTTGGGCCGCCCAACCGGCGTGGAAGACGTTGCCACTCCGCTCTTTTGAATACGGGTGCTCGGCGGACAGATAGGTGAAGAATGTACTCGGCATGCCGAGTAACTCGGCTACGAACCGGTTCTGGCGTGGAGTTCTTATTCCAGGTGATCAGGCTCTTCAGCCAGTAGCCTATGCGCGACGCTCGCTCAGCGACACGTCCTGGGATTGAGCTTTGCTCACCGTCCTCTAGATACATGTGGCCCGCGCTGTGCCGGCACGCAAGATGTTCAGTCCAGCCGAGCGTATAGTCGGACTGCCCACCCATAGCACGCAGCTTCTCATGTGAGCTGCCCCGAATCGGCGTTCTCGTATTGTAGGTGTCCATAAGGTTCCACCACACTGATCCAGTCAGGCTCATCGCCGGCCTGAGAAGGTGGAGCAACTCGACGGTGTGGCGGATGAAGCCCTCTGGCGTTTGCTCGAATCCATATGGACAGCGCTCACCATCGGCCCAGGCAATATCGCGATGCGTCTCGTACACGCGCATACCCCAGTAGGGTGAGGACGTCACGACACACTGAACAGACCCAGCTGGTAGTGCCGGAAGTAACGCCCGGGCGTCGCCAGCGAGGAGGGTGGCGGTCTCCCGTGTGTCGAGCGGCGGCTGCGCTGTCGTCGTCCCCAGGCCAAGGAGGTAGTCCGGCACCAGGCTTCGAGGAACAAACGTCTCCTGGTAGCCATCCACGTCGAGCAACTCGAGGACTTGTGTTAACGAAATAGTTGCGGGTCGTGATCCTGGTCGGTATCCGAGCGCACGAACTATGTAGGCTCTGCTCATGCCGACCACAGGCGCAACCGCCGATATGCTGAAACGCCTCTCCACCTCTTCTTCCGAGAAGTTCCGCCTCAACCTCCGGACAGGCGACGCTGGCTTGATGTCGCGGATCATGGTGCGGTTCGCCCGAACATCCGCGACAGTGTAGCCGCTCCTGGGCCAAACCGGTGATATGCCGGCGTGGCCCCGACCGGCGAGCGGGAGGGGCGCTACCCTATCGCGCTGAGCCCACCGTGGCAGTATCTTGGGCCCAGTCGCCGAGCGGGCTCTCCTCGCGGGTCTTCGAGGAGCGGGCGGCGAAGGAGACGAGCCACTTGCGTACATGCTCCCATTGAGGATCGACCTTCAGGTGCTTCGTGCGCCGATCTCGCTGCATGGCGCGGATTCCGGTGATCGCATCGCTAACTCTAACGAAGACCGCTGCGCGCCCAGTGGTGTAGGGCGTACGTGCATCTTCCCTCGCGACGTAGGGGGCGAGCTCGGTGCCGTACTTGTAGCTCGCGAGGCCGGCCGCCTCAAGGAGTGACCGCACCATCACCTTGTCGCCATCCTTGGTCACCTGGATGATGGCGGCGGCGTCGTCCGGACGGTATCGGACCTTCCGGACCTCGAATTGCGCCTTATAGGCACGGGGAGGTGCCAATCGCCATGCGCGAGTGAGTTCCAGATCACTCTCAATTTCGTTCCATGCACGCGTCCGTTCGGCGATGGCTTCACAGGCTCGCGTATGAACGTCTTCCGTGAGTCGTGTACCGTTGGCGTCCAGCACCAGCAGCGCTCGGTAGAGGGCCGTGTCACGACGGCCGGGCACCGTGGCCTGCTTAACTTGAATGTCTGCGGTCTTAGCTGCTCTAACACGCGCTCGACCATCGATGACACTACCATCGGCGCTAAGGAGGACCGGATGCTGCTCCAGGAATCCGTGCTCACGCATAGACGCCACGAGCCGCTGGAATTCCAGGGACTGCGGACGTTCCGAGACGGACGGAACGAAGTCGTGGATGTTGAAGCGTGAGGCACGGAGTCTTTCGTCGTCAGCCTGCAGACGCTCCTTCGCTGCCTCAAGACCTGCTTGGTAATCTCGGATGCTGCCATCTGGGTAGGAGATTCTCGGTGCTATGGTGCCCAAGGCCAAACGTTGCGGAGTCTGGCGGACCACCATGAGCAATCCACTATCAATGCACGCCGCGAGCTTCGCCCGAAAGTATGCCTCTTCGCCCATAAGGTGCAATTCTCGGGGGACGAGAATCCGAAGACGGCCAACTACACTGGCGAAAACGTCGTCGGACGAGACAGTTCGATCCGCTTCGTGCGGCAGCGACGATACGACGGCGTCGTAAATTGCGATACGGGCAGCGTTGTCAGGGGGAAGGTCCTCGCGCCTAGGAGCCGGCCTACGCATGGGCGGGCACTCCTGAGGCAACTGTAGGCGAGCCACCCGACGATGCGGTGGGCATGCCCCAGCGTCTGGCCGCCTCGGCGAGTACCGCTGCTATGTGGCGTTGCAGAGCACTCAGGGCTTCGAACGTCTCGCTGTGCGCCTCCGGCATCACGTCGAGAAGCTTATCAGCGTCCGTCTTCAAGAGGGCTGCGACATGCATGGAAGCCGGGCGTGTGCGGCGCCTGAGACCCGAGGTGAAGCCGCGAGCGACCGCGGCGATCTCTTCCTCCCGAGCCTGCCGTTCCCCAGCCACGATGGCGAGTGCTTCGGCCTCAGAGGGCGCGTCGTTTGCGGCCGCAACTAGTCGCTTCAATTGCGCAACGGGCAAGCGCGCCGCGACAGCCAACAACGTGGCCTCCATGAAGACGCAGCGAAGCCTGGCAGCATTCAAAGTCGCCTGCTTACTTTCCGAGAGAAGAGCCACGTCAGCCTGAGGAATGCCACATCGCTGCGCTCGGATGTGAAACCGTGCACAAGCCACCCACTTGGACAGCTTGGAGGCGGTGACGCCCGTCATGCGGGCGTAGGACCGCGTATCGAAGGAATGGCCTTCCTGGACCGCACTCAACACGAAGGCCCTGAGTTCCTCTTCGGTCATCCCAAGGCCGTGGGATTGGTTAAGCTCTACTGATAGGGCGCGCGCCTGCAGCGGGGAGAGGTCAGAGCAGATGTAGGCAGCGATATGCTCGTAGCGGTTCCGGCGCGCGGCGGCGCAGCGTGTGTTTCCGT